>JAGBUF010000163.1 GCA_017630975.1 Paraprevotella sp.
CATCTTTGATTGACGCTAAATTTAGCAGTATACAGTTCACTCCCGACCTTCTCCCCGCCGATGTTATCGGAACGATGATATATAGTCAAAAAGAAGAAAAGTTCGTAGCACAAAAAGGTCCTGTTTTTGCTAATTTCGTATTAGCAGATGAAATCAACCGTGCACCAGCAAAAGTGCAGAGTGCTTTACTTGAAGCAATGCAAGAACGACAAGTGACTATAAGTAAGGAGACTTACAAACTTCCTGAGCCATTTCTGGTTCTCGCTACACAGAACCCCATCGAGCAAGAAGGAACATATCCGTTACCTGAGGCACAAGTGGACCGCTTTATGTTGAAAGTGATGATAGATTATCCTAAAATTGAAGAAGAAAAGAAGATTATCAGAAGTCATATCAACGATGCAAAGTTTGATGTTCGCCCCATCTTGTCTACAGATGAGATCACAGCTGCACGCAATGTGGTTAAAGACGTATACATTGATGAAAAGATTGAACAATATATTGCAGATATAGTCTTTGCAACAAGATACCCAGAGCAATATGGTCTTAAAGATTTGAAGAATTATATTGAGTTTGGAGGTTCACCACGTGCATCTATTAATTTGGCTTTAGCAGCAAGAGCTTATGCGTTTATCAAGCAAAGAGGATATGTTATCCCCGAAGATGTTCGTGCTGTTTCACATGACGTACTGAGGCACAGAATCGGTCTGTCATACGAAGCAGAAGCCAATAATGTATGTGTAGAAGAAATCATCAGCCAAATCTTAAATAAGGTAGAAGTACCTTAATAGATAAAAGATGGATACAAGCGAAATCCTAAAAAAAGTCCGACAGATTGAAATCAAAACCAGAGGACTTTCAAATAATATTTTTGCCGGTGAGTACCATTCTGCATTTAAAGGAAGAGGAATGGCATTCTCTGAAGTACGTGAATATCAATATGGCGACGATATTCGCGATATAGATTGGAATGTGACCGCACGATTCAACCATCCATTCGTAAAAGTATACGAAGAAGAAAGAGAGCTGACTGTCATGTTGCTGATAGACGTGTCCGGCAGTCTTGATTTTGGTACGGTAAAGCAAACCGAAAGAAGTCTACAGACTGAAATAGCAGCGACATTGGCGTTCTCTGCTATTCAAAACAATGATAAAATCGGTGTTATCTTTTTTTCTGATAGAATTGAAAGATTCATACCACCGAAGAAAGGGCGCAAGCATATATTGCGCATTATTCGCGAGCTGATAGACTTCAAGCCGGAAAGTAAGAAAACGGATATCAAACAAGCGCTTGAATATTTAATGCAAGTCATCAAAAGAAAGTGTACTACATTTGTTCTTAGTGACTTTGTCGATGCTAATGACTTTTCTTCTACATTGACAATAGCAAACCAAAAACATGACATTGTTGCCATTCAAATATACGATAAAAGAATGGCCGAATTGCCGGATGTAGGTCTGATTAAAATTAAGGATGCTGAAAATGGTACCGAGAATTATTTAGACACATCCAGCAAAAAGGTTCGTATGGCACATCATACTTGGTGGAAAAACCGTCAGGCACAACTGCAACAAGCGTTTACAAAAAGTAATGTTGATGCTGTTTCTATCCGTACAGACCAAGACTATGTCGCTTCTTTAATGAAACTATTTGCACAGAGAAACTGATATGAAGAACTTGATATTACAAAGTAGATTCTACAGACTTTTCACAATAATAATGAGCATCATCCTTTGCGAACAGATGACGGCTCAAGTCACTGTTGATGTCAAGATTGACTCAATGGATATACTGATTGGAGAACAAACCGGTATTACACTTGAAGTGAGTGCAGATGCAAACCAACCGATTGTTTTTCCTCAATTAAAAATCGGTGATACACTGACCGCAGGTGTTGAGCTGGTTGAAATTACAGCACCTGATACACAATTACTCAATGACGGCAATAGAGTGTTGATTTCACAAAAATATCATATCACTTCTTTTGATTCGGCATTTTATTATCTGCCACCGTTTGTCATTCAAGTGGACAGTGTCAACTATCCATCAAAGAGTTTAGCTCTGCAAGTATATAATATGCCTGTGGATACTTTGAATCTTGAACAATACTTTGGTTTCAAAGATAACATGTATCCGGAATTTACATGGGACGATTGGCAATCACTGTTTTATCTGTCTCTACTTGTTTTGATTTTATTACTGTTGTCGATATTCTTGTATATCCGTTTACGAGATAATAAACCCATCATCAGAGTCATCAAGCCTACTCCTCAAATATTACCTCATGCGCAGGCAATGAATGAGATCAATCAAATTAAGCAAGAAAAGGTTTGGGCCAAAGAGGATTCCAAGGAATATTATACCCGACTGACAGCTACTCTCAGAACTTATATTGAAAAGCGATTCGGTTTCTCTGCCATGGAGATGACTTCGACAGAAATTATTGATAAATTAATGGAAAAACAAAGCAAAGAACAACTGAATGAATTGGCGAGTTTGTTCAATACTGCCGATCTGGTGAAATTTGCAAAATACAATACCATGATCAATGAAAATGACATGAATCTTGTCAATGCCATTGAATTTATCAATCAAACCAAGTTGAGTGAGGCAGATCAGGTGGTAGAAAAGCCAAAGACTGTCACCATTGAGGAAAAATGGAATAAGAGTACATTGATTACCATAAGACTAATACTTGCGTGTATCGTAATATTATTCATTTGTTTGCTCTGCACATTGATTTGGCAAACGTATAACCTTTTAGCATAATAATTTGAGATGATGAATTTTGCCAATCCGGGATATCTGCTACTGTTGATATTAATAATACCATACGTTGTCTGGTATCTTTTGAAAAATAAAAAGCATGAACCAACACTTTGTGTCCCGGACACAAGAGCTTATAATTTTTCACCGAAAACATATAAGAATTATATATTGCATGTACCTTTCATGCTTCGTGTCATTGCACTTATCATGTTGATTATTACATTGGCACGACCTCAATCCAGTAACAGTTGGAAGGATACAGAGATTGAAGGTATTGATATAATGATGGCTATCGACGTATCAACAAGTATGCTTGCAGAAGATTTAAAACCCAATCGCTTGGAAGCATCCAAGAAGGTGGCATCTGAGTTTATTGCCGGCAGACCTAATGATAACATTGGATTAACCATTTTTGCAGGCGAAGCATTTACCCAATGCCCGATGACTACTGATCAGGCAGCTTTATTTAATATATTCAACTCCATTGATACAGACATTGCCCAGAATGGTATCATACAAGACGGTACAGCTGTTGGTATGGGAATTGCCAATGCTGTTTCAAGACTGAAGGAAAGCAAGGCAAAAAGTAAAGTCATTATCCTAATAACTGACGGAACTAATAATTCAGGTGATATCTCACCTCTAATGGCTGCTGATATAGCAAAAAGCTTAGGAATCCGCGTATATACCATTGGGGTTGGAACCAACGGGACAGCTCCATATCCGATGAATGTAGCCGGTAGAATCCAATATGTAAACGTACCTGTTGAAATCGATACAAAGACATTGTCAGAAATTGCCGCACGCACTGATGCTGCATTTTACAGAGCAACAGACAATGAAAGTCTTAACAAAGTATATCAGGATATAGACAAGTTAGAGAAAACAAAATTAAACATCAAAGAGTATAACAAAAAGTCCGAATCGTATTTGTTGTATGCGGTATTGGCGTTTTGCGCTTTGATACTTGAATTGCTATTGAGATCTACCATCCTAAAGAAAATTCCTTAATTCATCATTATGTTTAGATTTGAAAATCCACTATATTTATACTTATTGTTGGTAATACCGGTAATCATTTTGATACATTATATTACCAATTACAGAAGAAAAAGAAGATTGGAAAAGTATGGTGATATTGAATTGCTCAAATCACTTATGCCCGATGTATCTACATTTAGAAGAGAGGTAAAGACATGGTTGACACTCATCGCTATATTTTTTGTAATCATTGCTATTGCAAGACCTCAATACGGTGTTAAAACAGAAACAAGAAAGAGAAAATGTATAGAAGCAATTATCGCCATCGACATTTCAAACTCCATGCTCGCTGAGGATGTTAAACCGTCAAGACTTGACAAGGCGAAAATGTTGGTCAGCAGTATTGTTGATAAAATGACGGATGATAAAATAGGACTGATTGTCTATGCAGGTGAAGCTTTCACGCAATTACCCATCACCAGTGACTATGTATCTGCAAAAATGTTTTTGGAAA
>JAGBUF010000164.1 GCA_017630975.1 Paraprevotella sp.
AGGCATTTAAGGAAGCAGGTCCGAAGATTTTGGAGCCTATTTACGATGTTGAGGTATTTGTACCAAGCGACAAGATGGGTGACGTAATGAGTGACTTGCAAGGTCGTCGTGGTATGATTATGGGTATGACCAGCGAGAACGGTTATGAAAAATTGGTAGCTAAAGTTCCTTTGAAAGAAATGTCTAACTACTGTATGTCATTGAGTTCTATTACCGGTGGACGTGCTTCGTTTATCATGTCATTTGCCAGCTACGAACTTGTACCGATGGATGTACAAGATAAGTTGATGAAAGACTTTGAAGCTCAATCAGAAAAGGAAGATTGATAGAATAATTATAAAATGAAAAATCCCCAAACAGTTTCATTTCTGTTTGGGGATTTTAGTGTATATAAAGATTTTACCAAATACCGTCCCAGATAGTTTGTTTGTTAGATTCTGCCTCAGTGATACCATAGATAGAGGATTCTCCTTTGTATATCAGTCCGAGTTCTTCGGAAACAACTGATGTTGCCATCATGCTTTCCGCCTTCAAAATGGTGTAGTGAGTGGAAATGCGAAAATATAGGACAATATTATTAAATGACAACGCTTGTTTAGGCTTAGAAAATACATTTTAAAGGATAGTTTTGCTTTATTTGAGCATTTTGTGTGTTTTTTTGGTTAATAGTGTTAAAACGAGGATTTAAAAAATTAAATATTTATGGAGTGAATCAGAAGCGATTTTAACTTTGCTACCATGAAGAAGTCAACGATTTGGATAGTCAGTGTCATCATTGGAGTTTCTTTCTTAGGGCTCTTGATGCTTCAGATGAGATACATCGAACAAATGGTGAGGATGCGCAAGGAACAGTTTGATGAGTCTGTTACACGCAGTCTGAACCAAGCTGCAAGAAACTTGGAGCAAAATGAGACGTTCCGATATCTGGAGGAGATATCAAGGGAAAATGCAAAACGTGATTCCGGCATATTCAAAGATTTTTATTTTAGCTACTCTAATAAAAATCAAACAGTGACGTCATCCGTGAGTATCACTCATGATGTGGTGAAAGGTTATTCAGATTTTGAGTTGCGTACGATGACCAAGCATCCTTCTACTATGCCGAAGGTGTTGCGTGTGGATAGAAGTAAGATAGACAATGCCACAAAAGCATATCGTGAATATATAAGGAATGCCTATGTGTATAATAAAGGATTGCTTGATGATGTGATATACACCATATTATATACGGCAAGTACCAAACCGTTGGAAGAGAGAATCAATTTCCGTTTGTTGGATCAAGTGATTAAGAACAGTTTGGAGAACAATGGTATCAGTATACCGTATCATTTTGTGGTGAATACAAATGATGGCAGAGAGGTGTATCGTTGTCAGGACTATGAGGGTAAAGGTGAGGATTATTCCTATTCTCAAGTACTCTTCCGAAATGATCCGTCAGGAAAGGTGGGCGTGTTGAAAGTGCATTTCCCGGATATGAATTCTTACCTTTTGGAAACAGCAGGACTGATGATACCGGCGCTGATCTTTACGGTGATTTTGTTTGCTACGTTTGTTTTTACAATTTATGTGGTATTCCGTCAGAAGAAGATTACAGAAATGAAGAACGACTTCATCAACAATATGACGCACGAGTTCAAAACTCCTATTTCGTCTATATCTTTAGCGGCTCAGATGCTGAATGACAAGTCGATCAAGAAGAGTGAGAGTATGTATGACAACCTTTCTCGTGTAATCAATGATGAAACGAAACGTTTGCGCTTTCAGGTGGAGAAGGTGTTGCAGATGTCTTTATACGATCGTGATAATATAGCTTTTAAACAGAAAGAGCTGGATGCGCATCGTTTGTTGGCAGGTGTCATCAAAACATTCACCTTGAAAGTGACGCAGAATGGTGGTACGATAAAATCCGACTTTGAAGCTTTGTTGCCGGAAATATATGTGGACGAAATGCACTTCACCAATGTTATTTTCAACTTGATGGACAATGCTGTCAAGTATAAGAGGGATGATGTCGATTTTCAATTGACCGTCAGAACATGGAACACTGGTGAGAATTTGAACATTTCCGTAGAAGATAACGGAATAGGTATACATAAGGACGATTTGAAGCGTATCTTTGACAAGTTCTTTAGAGTGCATACAGGAAATATACACGACGTGAAGGGATTTGGATTAGGTCTGGCGTACGTAAAGAAAATTGTCAGTTTGCAAAAAGGAACTATACGTGCCGAAAGTGAATATGGTCACGGAACGAAATTTATAATAACATTACCAACAATTAAAACCTAAGATTATGGAAGAAAGATTGCGTATATTGCTGTGCGAGGACGATGAGAGCCTTGGCATGCTTTTAAGAGAATATTTACAAGCAAAGGGCTACGATGCTGAGTTATGTCCGGATGGAGATGCAGGGTACAAGGCTTTCCTGAAGAACCGATATGATATGTGTGTGCTTGATGTGATGATGCCAAGAAAGGATGGATTCCAATTGGCGCAGGAGATCAGACAAGTGAACACAGAAATACCTATCATCTTTTTGACAGCCAAGAATTTGAAAGAAGATATCTTTGACGGATTCAAAATTGGTGCTGACGATTATATTACCAAACCTTTCTCTATGGAGGAATTGGTGTTCCGTATGGAAGCAATTCTGCGTCGTGTCAGAGGTAAGAAGGTGAAGGAAACGAATATGTATCGTTTGGGTAAGTTTACATTTGACACTCAACGTCAAATATTGGCCATCGGCGATAAGCAGACCAAATTGACCACTAAAGAGAGTGAATTGCTATCGTTACTATGTGCTCATGCCAATGATGTTCTGCAACGTGAGTTGGCGTTGAAGACCATTTGGATTGACGATAATTACTTCAATGCGAGAAGTATGGATGTTTATATCACTAAACTGCGTAAACATCTGAAAGACGATCCTTCTATTGAGATCAATAATGTACACGGTAAGGGATATCGATTGATAGTGCCGACCGAAGAAGAGCAATAAGAAATAGTATAAACAAATAAGGAATCCCGCGGGATTCCTTATTTGTTTCATTTATGAGTTAGTCAATGTGTTTCTTGTTCATCACGATATGTACCACCAATCCGGCTATCATTATGAGTAGTGTAATTGCATGTAGCCAATTGTAGTCACCCAAGTCAAACAAGTAACTGATCACTAAAATGATTGTTCCCAAAATAATCAAGAGAACTCCCCAGTATTTAATTAAATTGTTCATGGTATATATTTTTATATTTTTCTTGTTATTTGTTACAAATTAAAGCATAATTATTTAATCTCAGAAATATTTTTCTGAAAAATAAGAATGTATTTTGGGTTTTTAGTCTTTCGTATTCATGAATATTTTTCTGAGAAGCTCTTGTGCAACGCACAATTCTTCGTTTGTCAATCCTTGAAGTGCTTCTTTCAGTGTCTTGTTGGCAACATATTTCGTTCTTTCCTTTAAATCACGACCGACTTTCGTCAAATGAATAAGATTCGTTCGACGATCGGTTTTACTTGATATTCTTACCACCAGATTCATGCGTTCCATATTGTCAATTAAGCGGGTCATGCTGGGCTTGTCTTTATAGGTGGCGTTGCATAATTCCTGCTGAGTGACTCCATCTTTCTCCCATAGGTAGATAAGGACAGTCCACTGCTCTGGTGTGATATCGATATTTGCATTCTTGAAATTCCTCGAGAGCTTTCTATTGATGGCAGCAGAAACTCTTCCATTCATAATGGCAAATATCAATCCAATATCAAATTGTACTCTTTTTTGCATTATTATTCAAATTTGGTTGCAAAGGTAAATAAAAAATACAGAGTATGAGCCGATTATAATACGTTTTTTCATAAAAAGATGTTTTTGGTGTTTTTTTAAGTTGTAGAAATTATTGAAGAAATGTGTAAAGTGTAGTTTTTGTTCTATGATGAAAATATTGAAAATAAATTACATCAAAATTTTGGTTGTAAAGATTATTTTGCTAACTTTCTCGCAATTAAATCCATACAGCCATGAAAAAACTCTTTATTTCTACGCTATTGGTGCTTTTCGCAGTGTGTAGTGTAAAGGCACAACAGGATACGATTAAGGTTCATTTAGATGGAACTGCAAGTTTAGAGTCATTAATGGAAGGGGTTTGGAGTAAAGGTGGC
>JAGBUF010000165.1 GCA_017630975.1 Paraprevotella sp.
ATTGTTGATGCAAGCGGAATGGTATGTAGTAATAATATGAAATTTCCTTATATGCCGGAGCATCCGGTTTGCAGAACGAGCGAATATCTTCTGCTCTATATTCGGAATACTCTTTCCAAAAATGAAAATCAGAAGTTTGATTGCGGTCTCTCAGGACCGAAAAAGCAGCATACGACATCAACCAATACTCGTTCTGCTTGAAAAACTCCTTATATTCGGAAGATGCCAACACCTCGTCGCCTTCTTGTGCAAATACCTCGTGCAAATATTCCCACTTCAAATTGTTTACGCCTTCATAATCCAATTGTGACAATTCGTTAAGTTGCTTACGGCGCGCCTCAAAATCCTTTCGCTTAATATCGTTTCCCACAACCGGTAACTGTCGCAAGTCCATGTACTGTGGATGTAGTGCATAAATGGAGATGCTGTTGTAAGGATAGGAATCCTTACAATTTTTATGGATGGTTGTGTCGTAAATCGGTAATATCTGTATGACACGCATCCCCGTCAATACAGCCCAATCCACCATCTGACGCAAATCACCGAAATCACCCACACCGCAACTTCCTTCGCTACGCAAAGAAAAGACAGGTATCACTACTCCAGCGGCTTTCCATTTCTTATCAGGCACTCGCAATGGTTTATCCGTCAACACCAAGACTTGTTCTTTGGCTACCCCCATAGGTATCACCCTATTCTCTCCACCTTCCCAATCAACGAACTCGCCTGTCCGGGCATCAATAATCACATATTTATACTCCAAAGGAAATTTAAGTCCGGGTGCACTCAAAGTGATACTCCATTCGTGCAATGCCACCTCGCTCATTCGCAAAGCAAAGTTTGGATTCCATTCTCCTAAAGCCGGCTGATTTCCGAGCAATGCCAACACCTGTCCTTCAGCCAACTGCGGTGCGGAAACTCGCAGCATCAGTGTACTGCTAAAATATGGCAAATCCACCTTTTCCACATGATGCGGTTGCACGCATTGGGTAAAGGCGGAAGTGTAAAGATAAGATGACGATGGCGCATCACGCCATGCATCAGGAAATAGAAAACTCTTTGTCATGTCGGCACGGAATTCACGTGGCACCACGTTCCATTCCGTTCGCATACATTCATCTCCCTTATAGATACAATATTTATATTGGAATGTTTGAATCTGTTGGTCTGTAATATTCACCTCACCCATCCATTTTCGTCCATCATGGGTTTCCAATGGGCATAATTGTGTTTTGGCTCTTCCTTTCGCATCAGTCAGCGTCAGCGCCACTCTCACATCCTCACCCCATTTTGTAAGGTAATCCATCGAGAATTGTAACTTCATAGCCTTCTTGGTTGATAAGTTAAATCTCTACAAAGATAGTGGAAAGAGTTAAAATACCCAAAAAAAGGAGTTTTTATTGCATGAGCAATTCACCATAAAGGTTATTTATCATTTTTTACTAAAACCACATCGTCCACCAACAAGCGCCCTCCGCTCTCGCTCGCAGCTCGGAATCCGATTTCCACACTACCGTTTTTTACTGAAATGGTATGTTCTACACGCACCCATTGCCCATTCGTATCATGAATATCAATAGTTTCTGCATCGGCATACATCTGTGCAACCTTTAATTCTCCATCCGTTCGCACCATTGCCGACAAAAGATAACGTCCATCATTGAGCGGAATTTCAGGACGGGATTTAATCAACTGAAACACGTGACGCTCAAATGGAACCTTATCGCACAAGCTGAGTGCTTTCTCCCCCACAACTTTCGACCGGTCTTGCCGAGAATTAAAATAATTCAACTGCGGAGAATGTTCGTCAAACGTTGCTATTCTATTACCTTTAATCACCTCGCTCGTCCATCCCTTTAGCTGCTCTTGAACGGGTTTCTTATTACTTGGTATTGCCACACGATCGGCTTCAAAACTCGGATTTAAGATATAATTATTCTGTTCACCGACACGCCAATCGCCTGTCACAGGATTGAGCGCCCAATGACTCATTGAATTGAAACGTGGTTTTTGCTCCACTCCATCAAACGAGAGAGGAAACCATTGATTATAACCTAATCCATTGCCAGCAAACTCCGCCCAACGGTCACCACAATAGATTACGGTTTCATGCTTTGAGCCTCTTAGCGTATAAAAGAAACCGGTTTGGGTGACATGAGCATAGTCATCCTCACAACCGGTCATCACTTGCATATCATCCAACGGTTGATAAGGACCGAAAATATCGTCTGCCACCAAATAATAAGCATACGACGCATCCCATCCGTATATATTGCTGGCACACATATAATACTTCCCCTTATACTTAAACAAGCAATTCCCTTCACGACTGGCTCCTTTGAACACTTGTACGCAATTCAACAAATCAATCTTACCCTCACGCCAACCTATTTCCGACACGTATATTTTATTCCTACCTTGCCCGTATGAGTACACCAAATAAGACTTTCCGGTATCCTCATCTGTAAATACCGTTTGGTCACCGGTATTGGAAGTACCGATGCGTTCAGTCATGTCAATATGCCGATGCTGCACGAAGTTACCGGTCGGTGTATCCGATGTTGCCACCAGTACTTTATTCCCATGTTGTATGAATATCACATACTTTTTTATCGTATCCATATATGCCACGCCCAAGCGCCCTGCCCACGTCGGGAAACGGTCCATATTTAACTCCTCACGTGTCAGTACATCTGCTTCAAAATGCCAATTCACAAGATCGGTTGAACTATAACAAGTAACAGATTGAAAGTGATCTCGCCCTTGCGTTACTGTCGGGTCTTGACGATATAATTCCGCCTCACGATATTTCGCTCCATACCAATAGTATTTCTTCTGACCACTAACAGGGTCGGTAAACTTAAAAATACCCCCTCCTTGACTATAAAGAGGTTCTCCGTCGGCAGTATCCCAAAAACAATCATTTGTTATGGATAGAAAAGTAGAATCCACCTTCCTTAAATTTGAACACGACAAAAAAGAGAATATCAATAAGACATTCGCAAGGCACAACATTTTTCTCATTACTTCCTTTCTTTTTGAATCCATTGACAAAGATAAAAGAAAGAGGAACAAAGAAGAAGAATCAATATAACATTTGTACTTTATCAAGTAATTATTTTGATAAAAGACAAAACACTAAATAAACAAACCGAGCCGGAATGACGATGCATACCGGCTCGAATAAAATAATAAATATCTAATTGTGACTATAAATCTTGCCCCATCCATTACACCTCGTACATTTTTCAGTTAGATTTGCATAGCCTCTACATCTTGAACAGACATATGCCCCTTTACCATCGCATACAGTACATGTTTTCGTTGTACTTCCTTTTCCGTTGCACGTACCACAAGTCTCATTCACGTTCTCAGTCCCTGAATATCCTCTTGCACCACAATATCTACAACCTGCATTATAATACGAAGTTAAGTAACCTACGCCTGAACATCTAGAACAATCAACATATACAGTCGCACCATTTCTTGTCATGGGCCTTTTACCTCCTCGACAAGAGCAAGGCGTTTGCTTCTCCATTCTTGTATATCGAGAACCATTACAATAATCACATACTTTTTGTTTGGTTGTCGTAGTTACTCCTCTGCCACTACAACTATAGCAATGATTATTTACGACTCCTCTATAATCACAAGTAGTACAATAAATCGCTCCATTATGACATTCATTGCATTTTCTTATCGTTTTCCCTTCACCATCACAATCTGGACAAGTATAACTACTCTGAGCGAAAGTATCAATTGACAATATTAATGAAATAAATGCTATTATAAAGAATCTCATCCTTAAATATTATAAATTAAAATAATAACATCCTCCAGCAACATACCGATATGATCCAAAAGAAGAATCGTCACCATAATACGGATTTTCACTCACTCTATAAGTATCTCCATCAATAGTTATTTTATTAGTATCTTCGTTGTACGAACCAGACTTTCGAGTTTTGGAAACAAAACTTCCACGCTTTTTTATCATATAAACTGTTACACGTTGAGCCTCTGATTGAATATTAGCACTAATGGTATTCAATTCTCTAAAATTTGTAGCTGTAAGAACACCTGAAGACAACGTCATAACAGCTAATACAGAAAGAATCATCTTTTTCATAATTATAAATTTTTAAAAAAACATTACCTTAA
>JAGBUF010000166.1 GCA_017630975.1 Paraprevotella sp.
GTTGACCATGATTGCCGTGTTCTTCCCGTTAACCATGGTGACAGGTATGGCCGGGGTCTTATTTGAACAATTAGGCTGGATGATGTGTGTCATCATGACCATCTCTACCATTTCTGCCTTGTCATTTACCCCTATGCTTTGTTCGCAGATGTTGAAACTGCAGAAAAAACAAAGTAAATGGTTCATTGCTTCACGTAAACCGATAGAAAGAGCATTGGACGGATTGGACTTGTGGTATGCACGTTGTTTGAATTGGGCTGCTCGTCATCGTTGGTCGGTTGTCACTATGTGTCTCTTGTTTTTTGTTGGCACAGTGGGATTGACAATGAGTAGTATTAAGGCCGATTTCTTCCCTACAGCGGATAATGCTCGTATCGGTATGACGTTAGAGTTGCCAATCGGTACCCGCATGGAACGTGCCGAAGAATTGGCAAAAGAGTTGTCCGAAAAATGGATGAAACGTTATGGCGATGATTTCAATGCGATTAACTTCACTGTAGGACAAGCCGATGAGGATAATACATGGGCTACAATGCAGACCAATGGTTCACACATTATTACGTTTAATATGTCTTTAGTTCCTTCTACAGAGCGCGAGAGAACGTTGACATTAATCTGTGATGAGATGCGTGAAGATTTGAAAACCTATCCGGAGTTTGTCAAGACCGACGTTAAACTCGGCGGCGGTGGCGGCGGCATGGGTGGACAAACCATTGCTGAGTTTGAGATATATGGTTATGATTTTATGCAAACGGATAAAGTCGCAGCCGAATTGAAATCAAAGTTGGAGGAAATTGATGGTGTGACACAAGTGAACATCAGTCGTAGTGATTACCAACCGGAATATCAAGTGGATTTTGACCGTGAAAAGTTGGCTTTACATGGTTTGAACTTGACAACAGCCGCTAATTATCTGCGTAATCGTGTGAATGGTTCTGTTGCATCATATTATCGCGAGGACGGCGATGAGTATGATATAAAGGTTCGTTATGAACCTGATAAACGAACCAGTATTGAGGCGTTGGAGAATATAATGATATATAATGCTGCGGGACAAGGGGTTCGTGTGAAGGATGTAGGTAAGGTCGTAGAACGATTCTCTCCTCCAACGATTGAACGTAAAGACCGTGAAAGAATCGTAACAGTTTCTGCCGTATTGTCTGGTATCGCATTGAGCGAGGGAGTAGAGGCCGGAAATGCGATTATCGATGAAATGGAAATCCCGCAAGGAATATCAATTAAAGTGGCAGGTTCTTATGAAGATCAGCAAGATTCAAATCGTGACTTGGGAATGCTGGCGATATTAATCGTTATTTTGGTTTATATCGTAATGGCTGCGCAGTTTGAGTCATTGACTTATCCGTTCATCATCATGTTCTCCGTACCGTTTGCTTTGAGCGGTATCTTATTGGCATTGTTCTTCTCAGGAGAGACATTCAATATTATGTCTATGTTGGGAGGTATTATGTTGATTGGTATTGTGGTGAAGAATGGTATTGTGTTGATTGACTATATCTTGTTGTGTCGTGAAAGAGGAATGGGTATCATTCGTTCAGTGATTACAGCGGGTAGAAGTCGTTTGCGTCCGGTATTGATGACAACATTGACGACAGTGTTGGGTATGTTACCCATGGCAACTGGAACCGGTGTAGGTGCCGAAATGTGGCGTCCTTTGGGTTGGTCCGTAGTAGGAGGTTTGACGGTGTCTACAGTGTTGACTTTGATTTTCGTACCTGTAGCATACTGTATGTTTGCCGGAAATGGTATCAAGATGAAACGTCGTCAATTACGTCGTCAGCGTGAACTGAATGCTTATTATCAGTCGCACAAGGACAAGATGACACGTGTGAAAGCTAGCGGTCGTGTGCATAGCAAGACGAATGAATAATACAATTAAATGAAAGGAATAAGATGAAATCAGTAATGATCACTTTTGACCAGGCGTTTTACGAACGCATCATAGAAATACTTGATCGTCGCAATTGTCGCGGGTTTAGCTACTGGCAACAATTACAGGGACGTGGCTCCAAGACCGGTGAACCTCATTATGGTTCGCATGCGTGGCCTTCTATGTGCTCTGCGATTATGACGGTAGTAGATGATGCCAAAGTTGATGCTTTGTTAGAAGAGCTACATGCAATAGATGTAGAAACGGAAATGCTTGGCCTTAGAGCTTTTGTTTGGAATATAGAGAAAACCATTTGACAGACAAAGGTAATCGCGAAATAATGACGGAGTCATGAGATCTTAAAATCTTGTGA
>JAGBUF010000167.1 GCA_017630975.1 Paraprevotella sp.
CCTGGTCATATTTTGCCTTTAATTCCGCCATTTTCTTTTGTGCATCAGCAAACTCCGGCATAGTTTGGAAAATCTCATTATAGCTCAAAAAACCAAACTTAATACTCTGTGTTTCCTGTGCTCTTACTGCTGTTGCAAGAACCAATAGAAGTAAGGCACCTACCATTTTCTTTAATCCTTTCATCTTATACATATTTTATATTTATAAAAGCAAAGTTATTGTTTTTTATGTATATTCTGACAAAAAAAAACGTTTTTCTGATTTTTCATTAAAATAAGGAACATAAAAAAACTCGCAGCATCATGATACCGCGAGTTACTATTCCTATTATCAATGATTATTGGATTCCTAATTTAGCTTTAATCTGGCTTGTCACGTCAGTACTTAAAGTAGGACTGATATAGGGAACTCCCATCGTTACATCCATGATATACACATAACCGCCTTCGTCACCCACAGTTTTAATCACTGCCAAAATCTTCTCTGATATGGCTTGCATCTTCTGCTGGCTGAAATCCTGAATAGATTTCAAGTTGTCTTGATAATTTTGACGAATACGGGCATCCATTTCCTGCAATTCAGTCATACGACGTTGCTTTATAGCGTCCAACAAATTAGCTTCTTCCTTTTGGAATTCAGTATATTTCGCCTGGAACTCATCTTGCATACGCTTCAAGTCATTCTCATACTGAGTTTGTAATTGTTGAATCTCATTCTGTGCTGCTGTATACTCAGGCATAGCCTGCATGATCTCCGCTGAATCAAAATGTCCAAACTTTTGCGCTAAAATGCTCATCGGAACAAGCAATAACGCCATTAAAATTACTTTCTTCATCTTGTATTTGTATTAAATATTTTACTATAGTTACATGCAAATGTACAAATGTTAATTGGAATATCCTAATTTTGAGAGGACTTCGTTGCTAATATCCACCTTGGGGGAAGCAAATATGATGGCTGTATCTGAAGCTCTATCCAGTATTAAGGAATACCCCTTACTCTCACTGATAGCCTTTACGGCATTATAAATCTCGTCTTGAATCGGTGCCATCAGACTCTCCCGTTTCTTGAATAATTCACCTTCAGGACCGAAGTATTTTCGCTTCAATTCAGCAGCCTCCTTCTCCTTCGCAACAATCTCTTCCTCTTTCTTGGTCTTTTGCTCCGAACTCAGGAACACAGCCTCACTTTGATAGTTCTTATATAACGTCTGTGCCTCCTCTGTCAAGGCTTCAACTTCTGCTTGCCATTTCTTTGACACTTGATTCAATTGTTCATTGGCACGTTCATACGCCGGGATATTTTTCAAGATATATTCCATATCCACCAAGGCGAACTTTTGTGCCATTGCCTGTACTGTCATTATCATGAACAGAAACATTAAAACTGATAACTTTTTCATAATCTTCTCTTTTATCATTAGAATTCTTGTCCCAATATAAAATGGAACTGACTACCACCATATTGTTTTGAGCCGAATACCTTATCAAAACCGTACGCCCAATCAATACCCAACAATCCTACCATCGGTAAGAATATACGGACACCAACTCCGGCAGATCGTTTCATATCAAAAGGATTGAAGTCCTTTACATTTGTCCATGCATTACCCCCCTCAAGGAATGCCAAAGCATAAATGTTCGTTGAGTTCTGCAGTAAGACCGGATAACGAAGTTCTAAAGTAAAGCGATCATAAGCATATCCGGTATAACCATTAGGCGTCAAGGCTCCATTGTCGTATCCACGTAAAGCAATTGTCTCAGTGGCATAAGTGGTTGAATAACCGGACATTCCATCTCCACCGACATAATAGGTTTCAAAAGGAGATTTTTTATGCTTATTATATGCGCCCAACAAACCAAACTCAACACGAGCCATCAATACCGGACATTTCACTGCATTACTTAATGCGATATAAGTACGGAGTTTGAATTTCCACTTATGATATTCAATCCATTTGTATTTCTCCTGCATCTCCTTGTCGTATGTCGCACTCTGATAATTAGTGGCCAAGTTTTCATAGTCCACATTGTCAAACAATGAATACGGAGGTGTAATACCCAAAGACAACAAGAATTCCGATCCTCTACGAGGATAAATCGGATTATCAGTAGAATTACGTGACAAAGAAAGATTCAAAGAGATATTATTACATGAACCATTGGAAATCAAGAAATAATCCCAATTCCTTAATATATAACGTTGGTATGACAAATCGGCTGAGAACTGGAAATAGTCATCGGGCCAACGCAAGCGCTTTCCCCATCCTAAAGATGCGCCCAACAATTTGACGTAAGAATCCGGATCAAGGAAGTTTTCGTAGTAGTTGGAACTGCTTCCATATCCATACATATAGTTATAATAACTATTGTAATAGGAAGAATTATAATAGTTATCACTCACATCCGTCTGTTTGGAGAAGAACGCTGAGAATGTCAAAGAATTCGGACGTTTTCCTCCCAACCATGGATTGACATAATTGATACTATATGATTGGTAATAGGTTCCGTTGGTTTGTCCGCTGATACTGAATGTCTCGCCATTACCTTGCGGTAGAATACCCCGACGCAAACCGCCCTTGGTAAACAAGTTTGCCAAACAGAAGTTAGAGAATTTTAGACCGATTTTTCCGATAACACCGGTTTGTCCATAACCCAAAGAGAACTCTATCTGGTCATTAGATTTTGACACCAATCCCCAATCAATATCCACCGTTCCATTCGTAGGAGAAGGTTGGACATTCGGATTGATTTGCTCCGGATCAAAATGTCCCATTGAGGCAATTTCGCGATATGAACGTTCCAAAGCTTCTTTACTGAACAAATCTCCGGGTTTGATTCTCAACTCACGACGAACTACACTTTCATAAACCCTATCATTACCACTGATGCCAATGTGTCGAATTGTCGCTTGCGGTCCTTCAGATATACGCATTTCCAAATCCACCGAGTCACCATCAATGTTGATTTCAACCGGTTTTAAATCATAGAATACATATCCATTATTATAATATAGATTTCCGATAGCATCTTCATCTGTTGTCGTACGGTCCGCCAATAATTTCTGATTATAGACATCACCCTTTTTCATGCGAAGCATGTGATTGAGTTGATCTGTTGAATAGATGGTATTTCCCACCCATTCAATATTACGGACATAATATTTCTGTCCTTCATCCACCTTGACATAAACATCCACCGTTTTTTCATCATGCGGTGTTACACTATCTGCAACGATGAAGGCATCACGATAACCCATCTCATTGTATTTGGCGATCAAGTTCTCTTTATCCTCTTCATACTTTTCCTCAATGAACTTTTTCGTGCGGAACCAACTACCCACACGTCCCTTTTCATTGGTCTTCTTAAATACACCGGGGACGAAAAGAGTACCTTTTATCTTTTTGGTACTTAAAGCCTGATTTCCTTCAATCGTTATTGAATTGATTCTGACTTTATCTTTTTTATCAATAAATATGTCGACTATCGTCATGTCAGACGCTGTCACATCATCCCTTTGTTGGATCTCAACCTCTGCATTCTTGTAACCCTTTTCGTCAAAATACTTTTTAATCAAGAATTTTGCACGATCAATCATATTGGGAGTTAGCTGATTATCCTTCAACAAACCGATGCGTTCCTCCAAATCTTCGCGTTCTCCTTTCTTCACTCCATGGTAATTGATTTGCGAAACACGAGGGCGTTGCGTCAATCTTATACGCAAATATGCCTTATCCTTAACGACACTATCCATCTGTATGGCCACATTGGAAAACAAACCATTTTTCCAAAAACGCTTGACTGCCTCCGTGATCTCATCACCGGGAATACTGATGCGTTGTCCTACTGTCAATCCAGAAAGTCCAATCAGCATATAGTCGTCATAATTCTTTGCTCCTTCAACAGCAATGCCACCTATCGTATAGGTTCGAGGAATACGAGAATACTCAATCGTAGGATTGACCTGTTTCTCAATAAGCCCCTGGGCTACAGATGAGGTTATCCCTAAAAATATGAATAAAATCAGTAATATATTTATCTTTGCTTTCATAAAGACATACTATTTTTTGGCCACCTGTTCACCCGTCTTTCCAAAACGGCGTTCTCTGGATTGATAGTCTGCAATAGCCTTTCTTAACTCTTCTTCGTCAAAATCCGGCCAATAGGTATCACAGAAATAAAACTCTGAATAAGCACACTGCCACAACAAATAGTTGCTAATGCGCAATTCACCTCCTGTACGAATCAACAAATCCGGGTCGGGCATAAAAGAAGTTGCCAAGCATTCCTGTATGGATTCTTCTGTTATTCCGGTTGGTTGCAATGAACCATTTTTCACTTTCTCTGCCAACTGTCGCATCGCATGTGTCAATTCCCAACGTGAGGAGTAGCTCAATGCGATAACCATCGTCATCTTTTCATTTTTCTTAGTCCGCTCCATACATTCATGTAGTCTGACACGTACTTGCTCCGGTATACGTTCCAAATCACCTATCACTCTGAAACGGACATTGTTCTTCATGAAGATTTCATCTTCTAAATGATCCAGGATCAAACCCATCAATGCTGCGACCTCCGGCTCCGGGCGATTCCAGTTTTCTGTTGAGAATGTATACAGTGTTAAATATTCAACACCTAATCGGGTAGCTTCTTCGGTTATTTTCTTTACCGTTTCCACACCTTGTTGGTGACCTGCTGTTCTCGGCAATTCCTTTGCCTTAGCCCAACGGCCATTATCATCCATGATGACAGCGATATGCCTCGGGATACGCTCCATATCAACCTCTGTACTAATAGACATATTTTATATTATTACAATTTACACATTTAGGGAACAAGTCATATGTTACCGTCAACATCGTGAACGAATAACAGTCTTTATTCTTGAAAACGCCACTCTTTACTCCATACGGATCGTTTAATATCACGCCATCTTTATTCGAAACATCCAATCCATCCGATGTCGTAAAACGCACACTCCATTCAAGACCGATATTCCAACGAGGTCTTACTTTAAATTTTACGCCCAAGCCTACGGGGATATTAAATCCGACGTTGGTTTCTACC
>JAGBUF010000168.1 GCA_017630975.1 Paraprevotella sp.
CCGGTCATAAATTTATTCTCTATAGCATATTTGTTCGTGAAGTCGTGGAATGACATTGGTTTCTCTTTTAGTTGTCCTTCACAATTCAGTGGTACCACAAAGAATTTGCTAACCAAGTTTTGTCCCAATCCATTGCCGTGACTACCATAGAAAAGATAGTAACTCATGCCTTTAGGTAGTTCACTATAGCGTTCGGCCATAGCCTGTGATTTAGGCAATGAAGCTGTGAACTTAGTAAGCATATACTGGATAATAGGATGAATATCGTAAAGCGGAAGGAACTTGCTCCATTCGCTTTTGGTACTCTTGCGAGATTCTGCTATTGACTTGTTGAGCCATGCTTTGTCTGTGGCAAGACGGAAAATATTATCCTTTGGGAATGCTTCACTTGGGATATCAAAAAGAACATCCTGCAATTCAGCGTTGTTTTTGACTTCTACGAAAGGTATTGTCGCATCGTCACGGTGCATGACAATATCGCCATGCTGTACGCTACCCACGGCCTCAAGTTCTTCGAACAGATCTTGGTAGAAACTAAGGTCATCGCTATAAAGTGAGAATCGTTTTTCAAAGATATTCTCTGATAAATGCTCTTTAGTAGGAGTCTTTGCAAGGTCCTTCTTGAATCCCATTGGTCGGCGACGACGTTGTGGCTCAGGTTCAATGGCGTCAGTATCCGTCTTCCCCTGAAGCATATCGCCAATAGCCTTTTCTTCTTTCTGAACATTATAAAGTTCCATCACACTCATGGCATCGCCAAGTGTGTCGTGAACTTCTTGCTCCTTGTCGCGAAGCTTATCGATGATTCGGAAATCTGTTTTCAGATCGGGACGTTCACTCTTAGCTACGAGATAGTAGATGATAGGTGTTTGCTTTTGTCCATAGCGATCAATACGTCCATTTCGCTGTTCGAGTGTAATAAGACTCCATGGAATGTCGTAATTGAACATGATATGGCAGAAGTAGTGAAGGTTGACACCCTGACTACCACTATCACTTGAAATGAATACACGGATTTTGCTGTCTTCCTTTGCAAAATCGCTCACCATTTCCTCTTGTTCTGTATCAGAGAGCGAGCCATCAAAACGTTTTACTTGTTCATCGGTGAGTTTGAACTCATTCTTGATACGCTCAGCAAGGTATTTCATGGTTGCAATACGCTCAGTGAAGATTACGATACGTTCTTGTTTATTGACTGACCATATTTCTTGTAGTTTTTTCTTAAGCGCATCATAGCGAGTGTCACGCTGAAAATCGACAAGAGCTTGGATGTCAGCTATAAGAGTTTCTATATCACTGCTGGCATCTTTCTTTTGGCGTTCCTGTAGTGTTAAAAGAGCAGCTTGGGGAGATGACAAGAAGCTCTTGAATACAGTAAGAGCAAACAACGGATCGTGAATCGTACTATTACTGAGGTTCACAAATTTGTCATGTTGCATACTGAGGATGTCTTCTTCCTCAGGAGTAAGATGAACGTCAATTGGAATAACCTTACGTTCTTGGAATTGGCTACGGATACGTTCGTCTCTAATATCGTTTTTGAAACGACGTACATAATATGGCATCACATCTTCCTTGGTATATTCGCCATTGCGTGGAATAGATATTGGCTCAAGCATTCGCATAAGATTTGCAAATGACTCTGCCGAACCATTATGAGGAGTAGCAGAGGTGAGAATCATTGATTCACACTTCTGAGCAAGGAATTGTGCCAAGTCACCACGAAGGCTATCTTCGTTGGCCACTTTATGGCATTCGTCAATAACAATAATGTCCCAATGGGTCTTTTCCAGCCAAGCACGGAAACGACCATTGTTCTTGAGTGTGTCAATGGATATGATAGTCTTGTCGTAGTAATCAAATGGGTTCTTGTTCAAGGGAATCTCGTTTTGGATCTTAGCTATACCAACACTGTCAAGTCGAATGAGAGGTATTGCAAAGCGATTCCATATTTCTTCTTGGAATTGGGCTAAGATACTTTTGAGCGCAAACACAAGAATACGTTTATCTCGACCTCTACGAATCATTTCGCTAAGGAAGATTCCGACCTCAATGGTCTTACCGAGGCCCACACCATCAGCTATAAGAAGACGAGGACGGGGTAATTCTAAAACCTTAAGAGTCGGTTCCATTTGATATTCTGCAACATCAAAAGCTCCACCATGAGCGACAGTTATCTTCTGCGAATAGAATGCGTTGTTCCTAATAGCAGTTTCAATATGGAGCTTTGTCTTTCTCCAACGAGGATCGTTGTCTGCAACTAAGATTGTATTTGCAGGACTTACAACTTCTATGTTTTTATCTATGGTCGAGTCAAAAATGAAATGATGATTTTTAACGAGTTCGCTTATACCTGTAACATGAAGCAAATAACCATTATCGGTATTTCGCTCCACATTAGTAATTAAAAACTCTTCGCCTCGAACAGTAATTCTCTGACCAGATGAAAAATTAACCATACGTACTCTATTGGTTTATGTTGTTCAATATATCTTTCATTTCGACATCGAGAATTTTAGCAATATCACGCAAAGTCTCTAGGCTAGGTTGCGACGTATTTGTACACCACTTAGAGACTGTAGCAGGTGCTTTATGCAACTCTTCAGCTAACCACTTTGCCGTTCTTTTTTTTCAATTAAGACAATTTTCAGACGGTTAATATCCCTTGTTTCCATCGTTACTATATTTAATTACATCAAAGGTAACAATTAATTCATAGAAACAAGGACTTTTTATGAAAAAGTGAATATATTTAGGTATTAGGTAAATTATTTAATATTTTACATATTGTAATAAAAGAACAAAGTTCTTGTTCTTAACAATGTTGTCAATCAAAAGATACCTCCAAAAGATAAATTGAACGATTCCCTGAATGGATACTTCTCGCATCCGATGTATAATGTATCAAAAGCATCGCTGCCGTCCGTGCGGTGCTGTAGCAAATTCTCTTCCGACTCCTCCAGTTTCTCACCATCCTTGTTCTTCCGGAATCCGTTTCTTCCACGTAGGACACCAGCAGACTGAATGGCAAGAATAAGGTCTTCATTATTCTGGCGGTTGAAGAACGGCATGAGCCTCTGCTTTCCGGCAAATGTTGGTAACAGTTAGATGCTATTCTAAAGAAGGCACTCTATAATATTGCTTTTTAGCAAAATTATGGGGAGATGACAAAGACGAAACCACCGCGAGGCTGACACTTCACTTCGGTTGGTAATGTGGTGACGGTCTTTATGTCCCACATGTTTCCGTCAAGGAAAAGTTGTGCTTTGCTGAATTGATTAACAATCCGGTTGAGATTGACAGGGATGGTCTTAGATTCGTCTGTACCGTTAATACCCGCCACGTACCATGTATTGCCGGTGCGGCGTGCTATGACTGC
The DNA here is from genome assembly GCA_017630975.1 of Paraprevotella sp. Classification (GTDB taxonomy): domain Bacteria; phylum Bacteroidota; class Bacteroidia; order Bacteroidales; family Bacteroidaceae; genus Paraprevotella. The sequence goes on from JAGBUF010000168.1 coordinate 3,380, forward strand.
GTATTCGCCTGGATAACCAGAGACGAACCGTGTGTCGTCCCATGCGGAAACGAGGTTGCCGAGGAACTCTTTCACTTCCTTGGGCTGGGCGAGGAAACTCTCCGGACGGTCGGCAAGGTGTTGCAAACCAGACTCGTAGAGTACTGTGAGCGCCAACTCATGTGCATGGGTTGTGATGTGAGGATGCTGTGAGTCGGAGAATGCGCAAGGTGTGTAGTCCATTGGTCCGATGACATTGCGAGTGAAAGGAAGTGTTGCGTTGTGGCAAGCAGCCTTGTTGGTGAATGTGTGAGTGTTGTTGTACCACTCGGCACCATAGACAGCCTCTGTTGTGAGCATGTGAGGATAGGTACGTTGCCATCCGCGTGTAGTTGTTGCGCCGTGGAAGTTGACGAGCAGGTGGTGGCGAGCGGTAGACTCCATGAGGTCGTGATAGTACTCGATGTCGTTTTGA
>JAGBUF010000169.1 GCA_017630975.1 Paraprevotella sp.
AATTGGTTTGTGCTATTATTAAAGAGTCTAAACGACAAGGAGAAGAAGTGTATCGCCTCAAATATATTGGTGCAGGTCCTCTTGCAACACCGGAACTCGCTGCAGAACAAGCTCTAAAGGAAATTATCCATTTTGCAGAGATTTCCAAAGCAGGATTGATGTATGCTAAGTCTGCTATCAATGAGAATGATTCAGATAAGTTTGAGACATGGCGTGCCAAATTGGTTAAATATGAAGAGATTTCAGATCATATTGAATACGAAATAGCTTCATTCCTTAATGCGATGTCGGCAGATGGTATCAGCGAGGAAACATCCAAGATGACAAAGGCTATGTACAAGGTTATCGGTGAATTGGAGTCTTTGGGTGATTCCGGTGAGTCCATCAGTCGGATACTTTCAAGAAGGAATATCCATAAAAAGACTTTTGATGAGGAAATGACGAGAAACCTCAATCTTATGGTAGATGCTGTGGCAGATGCTTATGATGTCATGATTGCCAACCTTTCATCGGCTCATAGTGGTAAACTCACAGAAATATCCAATGCATATAATGCAGAGGACCGTATCAACAATCTTAGAAATAATCTTAGGGATGCGGAAATCGAGAATATTGAATGTGGTCAGAAGAATTACCATACCAGTGTTTATTATATGGACATTGTCAATCAGTTAGAACACATGGGAGACTTTATGATCAATGTTTCACAAAATCTTGAGAGAGCATTTGTTAAGCACAAGGCATAAAAAGAAAACGGAGAGAGTTGAAAAACTCTCTCCGTTTCAGTACCCAGACCCGGGATCGAACCGGGATGGGTTTCCCCACTGGTGTTTGAGACCAGCGCGTCTACCTATTCCGCCATCTGGGCTCCTGATTTCTCATTTGCGAGTGCAAAGATAGAACGTTTTTTGTAAACGTGCAAGATTTTTGCTGTTTTTTTTCTGAATAGAGAAATTTTCTATAAAAAATCCCCGAAAGTAAATCTTTGAAATCGCTTTCGGGGCTGTTGAGATGTAGTATAATGACGTTATTCTGAAGCTTTGTTTTCGAGCATTTGTCCTGTGTATTCACCGGTGAGTGAACGGAGGAATGCAGTGATTTGGGCATTCTCATCGGCAGTAAGTGTTACACCGCTTTCGTGTTCGCCCATCGCTTGTACGGCATCCTCTATAGTTTTTTGTGTACCGTCATGGAAATAGGGGGCAGTCAATGCGATGTTACGGAGACCGGGTACTTTGAAGCGGTGCATGTCACGTTCGGCACTGGTTTGTTTGTGTCGTCCACGGTCCTCGTCCGTCAGTTCCATGTCACGTTTTTCAAAGTAGTTCATGTGAACACCCATCAACTCATAGGATTTACCACCCAAGTTCTCTCCGACATGACAAGTGGCGCAGCTGTATTCCTTGAACAACTCGTAACCTTTGATTTCGTTTTCGGTTAAAGCAGTGCTGTCGCCTTTCAGGAATTTGTCAAAACGGGAGTTAGGCGTCAGCAAAGTCTTTTCGTATTCCTCAATGGCGTTCGTAATATTTTTCTCGTTGATGCCGTCGGGATAGACAGCAGTAAATGCTTTGTTGAATTGGACATCGGCAGACA
>JAGBUF010000170.1 GCA_017630975.1 Paraprevotella sp.
CTGTGGATGCTTATGTCATCTACAAGACCGACAAGGGTACAGCCGTCAAATCAACAGTCAACGGATTCGGTGGAGCACTTGAAGTGCGTGTTGGTTTTGACAGCAAGGGGTCTCTTATGGGATATACCATCCTATCTACTGTTGAGACACCGGGATTAGGTGTAAAAGCTGATTCATGGTTCCAAAAAGACGGTAAGGGTAATATCATCGGACGCAACCCGGGCGAGAAAACGCTGAGTGTAAAACAGGACGGAGGCGATGTGGATGCCATCACTGCATCTACCATCACCAGCAGGGCTTTTCTGAATGCAGTAAACAATGCCTATAACGCATATATGAGCAAGGGAACTGACGCAAGCAGTGGTGCCACCCTACAAAGTGATGCCATGACAGGAGCGACAGCGGTAAAAAAAGATTCCATCAATTAAAAAGTAGGAGGACATAGATATGAATAATTTAAAAGTTTTGATCAACGGTATTATCAAAGAGAATCCTACCTTCGTGTTGTTGCTAGGTATGTGTCCGACATTGGGAACTACCTCATCTGCAATCAACGGTATGTCTATGGGACTTGCTACCATGTTCGTACTCATTTGTTCCAATATTGTTATCTCTCTCATCAAGAATCTGATACCCGACATGGTGCGTATTCCTGCATTCATCGTAGTCATCGCATCGTTCGTGACAGCCTTGCAGATGTGCATGCAAGCTTTCGTACCCGAAATCTATGCAACATTAGGTCTGTTCATTCCTTTGATTGTGGTGAACTGTATCATCCTCGGTAGAGCAGAGGCATTCGCCAGCAAAAACGGGGTAGTGGCATCCTTGTTTGATGGTGTGGGTATGGGACTCGGATTTACATTGGCTCTGACAGTTTTAGGTGCTATCCGTGAGATTCTGGGTACCGGCAAGATTTTCGGATGTGAGGTGTGGACAGAGGACTATGGTATGCTGATGTTTGTGTTACCTCCGGGTGCATTCATCGTATTGGGTTATTTAATCGCCATTGTCAATAAAATGAAAAAGGCTTAAACATTTAGAATATGGAAACAATCTATCAATATTTAATCGTCTTCGTTACAGCCATATTTGTGAACAACGTAGTACTTTCACAGATATTGGGTATATGTCCGTTCCTCGGTGTATCTAAGAAGATCAACACTGCATTGGGTATGTCGGCAGCAGTTGCATTCGTATTGGTACTGGCCACATTGGTGACTTACCTGTTGCAATACTTCGTGCTTAATCCTTTCGGACTGGAATACCTGCAGACCATCGCCTTTATCCTTGTAATAGCGGCATTGGTACAAATGGTGGAAATCGTTCTGAAAAAAGTGTCACCGGCTTTATATCAAGCTTTAGGAGTATTCCTACCGTTGATTACTACCAACTGCGCCGTCCTCGGTGTGGCGATTTTGGTGATTCAAAAGGATTTCAATTTGTTGATGGGTATATGGTATGCTCTCAGTACAGCTTTAGGTTTCGGATTGGCATTGGTGGTGTTTGCGGGCATCCGCGAACAACTTAGCCTTACTTCTGTTCCTAAGGGTATGCAAGGTATGAGCATAGCCCTCGTCACTGCCGGACTATTGGCAATGGCATTCATGGGATTCAGCGGTGTGGACAACGGACTGAAAGCATTACTCGGGATTTAAAACAGCAATAAATGATAGGATAAGAGCCAATTTGAAAAGTTTTTTTGAGTTGGCTCTTATTTTTTTTACTTTTTCTTACATTGTATTTTAAATATTTGTATATTTGTTGAGTTGTAAGAAATATTAACCAAACTAATGATATGAAAGAAACAATCCTTGTAACCGGTGGTACCGGTTTCATTGGCTCACATACCACTGTTGAGCTGCAAGAAGCAGGATATGATGTTGTCATTGTAGACAACCTTTCCAACTCACGCGAAGATGTATTGGACGGTATAGAGAAGATTACCGGTATCAGACCGGCATTTGAAAATGTGGATTTGAGAGATTACAATGCGACCGAGGGAGTTTTCAAAAAATATCCTA
>JAGBUF010000022.1 GCA_017630975.1 Paraprevotella sp.
GGCGTATTTGTTCTTGCTACCTTCGGGGAGTTCGCTTAAGAACTTACCGACAGAAGCAAATGCGTCTTGACCATAGAAGTCATCGCAGTTGATGACAGCACATGGTACTTTGATAACGTCTTTACCCATCAAAACAGCATGGTTGGTACCCCATGGTTTAACGCGACCTTCAGGGCAAGTGAATCCCTCTGGCAAAGCGTCAATACTTTGGAAACATAGTTCGCAAGCTACCTTACCTTCGTACTTGGAAAGGATCTGTGTGCGGAATTGCTCTTCGAAATCTTTACGGATGACCCATACGATTTTACCGAATCCTGCGCGGATAGCGTCATAAATGGAATAATCCATGATTGTTTCACCATTTGGACCCAGACCGTCCAATTGTTTCAAACCACCATAACGGCTACCCATACCGGCAGCCAATAAGAACAATGTAGGTTTCATATTCGTTGATTTAAATTTTAAAAGATTTTACTTCTATACCGACAAAAATAATCTTTTTCATTGAGAAAACGTCCTTTTTCTGTCCCTTTTTTTCTTACTTTTTGTTTCTGTGATATTAGAATGGATAACCCACGGCAAAATGATAGCCTAAACTGTCTTTGAACCTGGGCATGTTATAATAACCGCTTTTGCCGGTGTTGTATGGTGCATGGATACCCACCCCTACGTCAAAGCGTAGAATCAGAAAGTCAAGGTCAAGTCGTAAACCTGCACCGGTTCCCAATGCCAAGTCCTTACCGAAACGGGAAATATCAAATGTCCCTCCTCGACGGTTCTCATCAGCATTGAGCAACCATACGTTACCGGCATCAAGGAAGATGGCGCCTTTTAAGATAGAAACGATGGGGAAACGATATTCCGCATTCAACTCAATCTTGAAATCACCCATTTGATCGATATAAGAAAATTCGGAATCGCCCGGTGTATAACTTCCAGGACCAATGCCTCGTACGGTAAACGCACGAATACTATTGGCACCACCAACACAGAAGAGGTCATTGTAGGGGGCTGCAGTGGAGTTGCCATAACTATAGATGACACCGGTGCCGATGCGAGTGGCGATACTGGTACGTGGAGTCAGGCGGAACTCTTCGCGGAACTCTGCAGAGAAACGTAGGTATTGTGCAAATGGAACTCCGAAAAGCATCTTATCTTTCTGGTGGAACGGTTTCCCGAATGCTGCGTACAAGCCGGACATGACATTACCACTCTCCTTTACTTCAAAGATGAATGAACGAGGATTACGTGCATTTCGTCTGCTGGAGTAGGTGAAACGGTACATCATGGATGGTACGAACTGATCGCGCATACTGATGTAGAGTGCGGGGTTCGCTTTCATGATGGAGTCGAATGTATGAGTTGCACTTAACAGTTTATCGTAATCCAACCGGAACGGGGTGAATTCGTGTTTTAAGGTAGGGCGCGCCTGATAAGAATAGGAGATACGACCACTGAATGATACCATACTGAAGTAGTTGGCGCGGTTGAGCCATGTTGCATCCAATATGAATGAAGTTCCGGTTCTCGCTCGTCGGGAAAGTTTGCGTGCACCTGGAAATATCAGTCGGGGATAGTCTAATGAGAGCGATGTCCCGTATTCAAAAGAATTGATGACAGAACTCTTTCCTACAACATTAGATTTTGTTTGCCATTCATATGAACCATGAACCTCAAATTTTAATTTTTCAGCTCCACGGAATGCGTTGCGTTTGGCAAGACTGAAGGAGAGTCCCGGACCTACCTGTCCATTGCTCTTGGAAGTTACTTTGGTGGTGAACTCCCCATCGTAAGGTTTGTCAAGTGTAGCGGTAACGATGATGTCCAATGTATCATTATTGTCTGTCGTATCGCGTGGAGCGTATTTGAGGTTTACGGAACTGAATACATCCATGCCAGACAACTGTTCTTGTACGAAACTCATGATGTCTTGATGATAGGGCATACCTTTACGGTAGAAGAAATTCCGGCGCATTGCTCCGAGACGTAGGGGCGCTTTCCCCTTCTTGTCTTTTTTATAATGTAATGTGAAGTCCCGGCGGTTTAATGTATCTGTGAGACGATAATCACTTTCGTTGTACAATTGAATGGTGGTGTTGCCCAGATAAAACTTTTTTTGTGCAATGGATGGCATTTGTGGAGATGGCACAACCTGTAATTGCACAAATCCTTGTCGTTGTATGGTGTCTGCCCGGAATGTGATGTACTCCGGCTTATGGTAGAAGTAACCAGAATTACGGAATAGGTTGTGCAATCGAGTTCGCTCGGCATCCAAATTGATTACGCTGAACGGATCACCTTTGAATAAAGTCCGTTTATGGTAGTTCCTGCGGATGATACTATCGTTTGCTTTAGTAAAGTTCAAATAAGCGATGGAGTCCAAACGATATAATTTCCCGGGTAGAACGGTATAGCTTATTTTGGCTTTACGTGGGTTCTTCTGAGGGAGAATTTCATATTTAACAGTTCCATTGAAATAACCGTAGTTGTGTAGCGTGTTTTGCGCAACGAGCGTGCGGACATCGGGATTAACGCTGCTGATGTAGACGGGGGTCGCAGCAAAATTATTGAAAATCCACTTTGAGAATCGTGATTCTTTTCCGACAGTGCTATTGTATAACCATAATCCGGAGGGGAAAGGGAATCTTAAAGATGAACTTCCAAACAAAGAATTGTTCGGTGCATAAGCCAATGCCGCCTCTACTTCTGTTTTGGCAAGGTGGTATGCCTCACTTTCAATGCGTTGTTCTTCTTTGATGGAATCTAATTGCTCTTTACTTAAATTCTCATGGCGTAAAGCTGATAAATTCTTTTGGTTGAAAGCTTCGTCTATGCTCTTGTATGCCTCGGCAAAAGAGGTGATAACTCCTTCTTCCGTTGTTTTTCTCTCCTTCCTCTTTTGAACCTTCTCTCCGTAAGTAATTTCTTCAATGCCGATATAAAGGACCTCATCTTCCGGAAGGTTTTTTGTAGTGGAGCAGCCGGTCAGTACACAACTTGTCACAACCCATATGACACATATATAATATATTATAGCTTTTCTCATTTCTTGGTGTCTTTTGACGTTGGCATTTTCTTTTTCTTCTGCTCCTTAAAAATAAATAACTCTCCAAGGCGGGTCATCTTTCGTCTTAATACTAATCCGGCACCCATTTCAATGACTTCTCCTTCCATTAGTGATTCATAATTTTTATCATAAAATAAGGTGACATATCGTGTACCACTCTTGTCCAATCGATATTCCAAAGATACATTATCAATGAGAGAGGCTCCGGTATTTTGTACATCATCGCCGGTGGAGACTTTACCGCCGATAATAAGACTGATTCGATTGCCCCAGAAACGCTTTGCAAAGCGGAAAGAGTAGTCAGTACGTGAGCCGCCCTCAGCCGTTTTGCTTTGATCAAAACCTAAACTCAAATCGATTGTTTCCAAAGCTTTTCCTGCGATGTTGTTGATTTCACTTTGTAGAAGGGCATTCAAAGCGTTAGAGGTGGAGAAACCTCCATTTTCATTGCCTTCAGCCAGATACATGCCGGTGGCAAGCATCGTGACAGCCATACGCCCACGCTGCTCTGTTGACATGGTTGCCAACTCATTCTGTATGGTCATGTCTTCCGGAGCATCCAGCGTAAATTCCAATCCTATGTTTTCCAATGTCTGTGTGATGGATAGTCCAACGTCAAAATTGACAGAGCGTGGTACTTCGTTTTCTGTAATGGTCGTGCGTACTCTTTCGGTCGCAGCGATGTTTAACGAGGGGTTTAAAATAGGACCATTAAAATCAACGTAACTACCGGACTTTATGGTAAAGGTCTTTAAAGGAATGACGGGAAGTGCATATTTCATTTCTCCACTGAGTACGGTGTACCTTCCATTCAATGTAAGGTCGCCTTGTGGCGAGTAGTTCATGGAAAGTTCTCCTCCTCCTTCAAGGTCGATATATTTGGAACGGTCAGCACTGAGCAAACAGTGGATTTGTGTGCCTTGATCAATATTGACAGTCATGTTCATGTTGACATTCAAGGGCTGTAAATCCTCTTTTTTAGCAGTTTGAGTGGTGTCACTGAAATCAACAAAAGTAACAAGGTCGCTTAAACGGTCCTCCACCGTTAAAGGAGAGTCTTTCAAAATATATGTAACGTTGGTGTTACCCAATACGCCCAGTCGTCCTCTGATGTCAATGTTTTTACTGAGGTCACCGGCCAGCATGGCGAAAGCATCAACATATACCTTACCATAAGCGGAAGCTTGCTGTGTGCGTTTTGCATTGATGAGCTCAAAATTGTTGGCGCTGACACGAAGGTTTAGCAGAATGCGTTCGAAATCTGCAAAATTAACGGTTCCATCAAATACTAATGGGTTTTTCCCCGTTGAATATACCATTAGTTTGTCCAAGTTCAGATGGCTGTTGGTAATCTTGATGGAGTCATCTTGTAGTTTCAAGTCCAGACTATAGGAGGGTGATTTGATTCTCGCATTCCGAGTGGACATCCATCCATTGACAAATGGTTGCTCAATATTACCATGAACCATGAGGTTGGCATTGGCAAATCCTTCCAAAAGTGCTAAATTGTCCGTAATGAATCCATTTGCCATTGATAACGGGAATTCAATCAATTCCATTCCGGCATCAATAAATCCTATTCCCTCTTCTTCCTTATATCCTCCAGATAGAATCAGTATCTCATTTTCATTATGACTGAGCCGTGAGTCAACGAAATGTGTACCATCAGGGTTCGGAAGGTAGACAGCATTCAGGGCAATATCGCCAATCGGAGCCTTCTCATATGCCATATCGTTAGCGAACATGTCAACAACTACCGAGAGGTCGTGAGGTGTTTGTATCAGGTGGGCATCACCATTCAAAAAACCGGTGATGCGCGGAGCATAAGGAATGACGGATGTCAGTTCACCGATGTTCAATCGTAATAATGATAAAGTGATGTCCTGTAATGCCTCCGGATTAGTTGTTGAATAGATTTTTACCCCCGTTCCATCGTCAGCCAGCATGTCAATGTCAGCTTCCACCTTTTTGTTACTACCCAAGAATAAGTAGTTATCCTTGTTGATATCAAATCTTCGATATGCAATAATGGGGTTGATGGGTGAGAAGGCAATATTGATACCACTGTCCAGCATTTCGGCGCGTAGCCCAAAATTAACGCCAGTCTCTCCTTTGTCGTCCAAATATTCAAGGTTGATGCCGGCGCCGGTTGAATGCAGGAAGGCTTTTAGTTTTGAATCAAAGACAAATTGTTTGTTTTTGACTCCATTGTGTACCCGTCCTTCAAAATTGATTCCGGTAGTATCTTGGAACAAGGAAACTTGAACAGTGTCCAAAATGATACCGTTGGCATTTATATCATAGATATGTCCGTTGCCATTCAGGCCGATTTCGGGATCTGCATTGATTCTTAAATCAAAGTTGTTGAATGAATAACCTTGCATCCTGAGATAGTAGGCTATAGGATTCTCTTTACCTGAAGAAATGTTCAAAGTCAAAGGTGGAAGCGATATTCGCAGTGAATCTTGGTCAAGATGTCTGCGCTCAAGTTGTTGGTCAATCAATGCCATCAACGCTTCACCTTTTTGAAGTAGTTGGGTATAACCTTCTTGACCGTCAAGGTACAACTTGAAATCACCGGCTTTGATATCTGCATATGTGGTGTCAGGGTATGCAATAATGTTCATAGCGAGATTTTTCGGATGCAGAATTGTATCCTTGACAACGAGTGCTATGTCGTTGATTTCACCATTTATATGATGTGCATCATTAAGGTTTGTACTGCCGTCGATATGTAGACACATTCCAACTTTGAAAGGGACTTTTGTAATGCGTAGAGCGTGAAGGTCAATATGGCGCATATCTACACTGAACGTCATATCGGAGACCTCCTTGTGGAGCATCGCATCAAAGCGTGAAGTCAAATTGATGATGTCATTGTTGCTGTTGATATCCATAGAACCGAACCCATTTTCAAGTCCGGCTTCCATTTTGATTCCTCCGAAGTCATAGCTACCGTATTGTAGTTTTTTCAGGTTGGCATCCATTTGTGCTTTTGTGCCTTTATCAAGGAAATCGGTTCCCTTGCCCTCTATCCGTGTCGTGAGCGAGAAGTAATTCAATGAATCCTTCGGAAGGAAATGCGACAATATTACACTGTCTATATCTAATGCCATCTTGTATTTTGAGAGAAGCATGTCATATTCAGCCTTGACTATAATGCCACCATGTTGCATCTCCCTCTCTTTCCATTGTATGTCGGCATTGTATACTTGTCCCAACATGTTTATTTGCCCATCAAGTTTCATGGGTGGCAGTGCAATTGTACCACTGACACTGTCTTCCAATAAAGGTAACACGAAATGAAGGTTGTCCGTAACGAGGCCCATATTGATATGTGCCTCTCTATCTAATGAATCCATTAGTTGGGTGACAGTTCCGTTTGCTTTTATGGAAAAGGCATCTGCTAAGGCTACTTCGGCACGATCTAACCATAGTGAATCAATATTGCCATTGGCTTCCATTTGGAAGGTGATGGGCTTGTTGGGATAGTCGAGTTTGAATTGTTCCGGTAATTCATTGGCGAAAATCATGATATCTTTTTTGCCGATTTCTCCGTTGATATTGGCAAAAAATGTTCCTTTTGAAGGACTTTTCAAAGCGCTAAAGTCTAATCTTGAATTGGCGTTAATTTGCGAATGTGGAGTGCTGAGCGAACATAATGGCGCATATAATGATAGTGAATCCATCATTATTTTTGCGTTAGCTTCTGATACCTCAAGTCCACACTTTTCCTTCATTGTAAAGCGTTTCAAGTGAGCAACCGCGTCCATACTCTGACCGTTGAAATAAATGGAGTCCAAACCAACTCTCGTTTGAGTGAGGAGTATGTGGTTGATATCAAGACCTTCAATTTGGGGTTCGTAGGTCAAATCGTATTTAATAGTATCGCTGTCAATACATGCTTTACTAATGCTGTATTCGTTAGTTTTCAAATCAATTATTGCCTGTTCAAGGGTCAATAAATTGAGAGCTGTATATGCTTGTGTGCTATCTTTTTGCATGCAGAGTTTTATCCTACTATCAGAAAGCTGTGCCTGTTCAATCTCAATACGCCAATTGATAGCTGAAGCTGTGGTATCCTCATTCTCTGTCGTATCACCCAATGTCACCCATAGGTTGGCCCCATTCAGATGGGCATTGTTGACGGTTACCCTTTGGCGGGAAAGATCTATGCCATGTGAATCCAGGAAGAAATTACTAATTTTTCCTTGTACTCCCAATCCCGGAATCATGTTTTTGGTGTTTGTTGTGATGTTTTTTAAATCAATACCATTGATATCAATCTTTCCCAATAGTATTTTTTTGAAACTTAAATCTATGTTGAGGTCTTCCATACTCAATATGGGTGAATCCTCACTATCATTAACCATTACTTGATGGAGATTGATATCCAGTAAAAAGGTAATTCGGAAGTGTTCAATTTGTACATTCAGTCCTGTAGCAGAAGAAACAAGTGCAGTAGCCTTGCTTACAGCAAAGTTCTGTATGGGCGGGATATAAAATAATATGGTCAGGATGAAAAAGAGTATCACAGGTACCAGTAATACTCCAACAGCCCATTTGATAATCCGTTTCTTCATTTTTCTTGAAAGTGAATTACAAAGAAAAGTCTTTTTTTTGAGATAGGTGGACTTTTATGGAAAAATAGGGCGCTTTTCGTGTAGAATTATTTATTTTTGTGAAAGAATAAAAGAAATTTGTGTTCAATATGAGAGGTGTTGTAACGATATTGGTTTTATGTACCATCGTATTATTATCATGTGGTTCAAAAAAGAATAAAGATATGGAAGAAACAGAAGTTTTGATAGAGACATCTATGGGAGACATTAAAGTGAAGTTGTATAACGAAACTCCCAAACATCGTGATAATTTTATTCGTTTGGCTAAAGAAGGGGTATATGACCAGATTTTGTTCCATCGTGTAGTCCGTGATTTTATGGTTCAGGCCGGAGATCCGGGACTGAAGCCTCAAGGTCAGTCATTGGCGGTGGACACCAATACCTATAAATATACAATCCCGGCAGAAATAGTATATCCGCGTTATTTTCATAAACGTGGAGCGCTGGCGGCTGCAAGGATGGGCGATGATGTAAATCCCAATAGAGAATCAAGTGGTACACAATTTTATATAGTGACAGGACGAGAATTCTCGATTTCATCGTTAATGGAACTATATTCTGCCATCTACCAACAGAAAGTAGAAGAGAATTTTGAGGAGTTGTCACGACAGCACATGAAAGAGTTGTATTTGTTGCGCAAAAAAGGCCAACGCGAACAGTATGAAGAACTGAAAGATTCCATATTGAAGGCTGCAGAGGAGAGCGTGGCGCAGAATCCACCACCGGTATTTACCGATCGGCAGAAACGTGCATATACAACTGTTGGAGGAGCACCGCATTTAGATGGTGCCTATACTGTTTTTGGTGAGGTGGTAAGCGGCATTCATGTGGCAGAGGCTATCAGCAAAGTGCGAACAGCCAAGGAGCGTCCGTTACAGGAGGTTGTGATTAAGAAAGTCACTGTTTTAGAATGATTGAACAGTACTAGTTCCTTTATAATTTTTTATTTCCCTTTTGAATCAACCGTTAGGTGGTTGCTGACCATGTATTCTGCACACTGAAGCATAGAGAAACAATATTCCTTGAGTGTTTGGAATTTGATGTTATCTTCAGCGACTATCAATCCTATGTCAGTTATTTTATATCTTAATTCTTGTTGACTGTCAGGAATGTATATATAAATACAGGATGAGTCTCTTGCGCCAACCAGATTATCTGCCGTAAAGAACATACATGGGCGCTCCTCTTCAAACAGATTGATGCCGAAATTGTTCTGTGTGTAACTGATGTTTAGCAGACTCAATAAAGTCGGGGCGAGGTCTATTTGACCACAGAATTTGTCGATGTTATCGGGCTTTATGTCTTTACCGTAGATTATCAGTGGTATATGATTGTATGATTGAGGGCTTTCACATTCAGGTGTTCCCACCAATTTTCCATGGTCGCCCAAAAGTACGAATATAGTGTTCTCAAACCAAGGCTGTTGAGCTGCCTTTGTCATGAATTGACGTATCGACCAGTCGGCATATTCCACGATTTGTTCCTCAATGCGTTCGCGGGTTGATTTAAAGAAAGGAGGGATGATGTATGGCGGATGGTTGCTAATGGTTAGCAATACACTGAAGAAAGGTTGGTCGGAAAGTGCTTGTTCATTTAGTTTCTGCAATGCAAACTCAAATAGGAAGTCGTCTTGTACACCGAACCCATTGACAACTTTTTCGGACGGGTAATTCTCTTGAGCATAAATATCGTCAAATCCGTTTGTTCGGAAAAAGGCATTCATGTTGTCGTACTGTGATTCGTGCGTCATGAAAAATGAGTTGTGGTAACCGTTGGCTTTCAATACAGTGGGCAGTCCGCTATAGATGGGGATGACGGACCCTTTCATGGCATTTCTTTTCATGATGGCGGGAAAAGAATAGAGTGTTGAATACATTCCGTGATTGGTGTGAATGCCGGAAGAATAGAAATTTTTGAAAGTCAGTGATTCTTTGTAAAGACTGTCTAAGAATGGAGTTAGATTACCGGTGTTTCCGTACGCACTCATAAGGTGCGCAGACATGGATTCCATCAGAATCATGACTACGTTTTTGCGAGAGGGACCACTTTCTGCCATGACATTTCTTGCGATGGGCGATAATCCTTCAATACCACTCCTGTTTAGGAGTTCTTGCACCTTATTGATAGCCTTTTCATCGTTCATAAGAGTTAATGCACGATTCTCTTTTCGGTTGTCGTCTATATAGCTGGTTAGCAGATTGAAAACAGGATTTACTCCTATCTGATTCAAGAAAGGGTCGTTACAATAATACGCTTGACTCACTTTGATTGGATTGTACCCCCTACGGCCGCGGATGCCGAATATGCATAATCCAATAAGAACGGCACCCAGAAGAAATGTAGTAGTAATGGTTTGAATACTAATGGAATGTTCAACTTGTAAACTCAAAGTGTAGAATTTTTGTGACAACCATGTACCGATGTAGGAGAATGCGATAATTGAAAGGATGCCGAGCGCAATAGGGAAATAGTAAGTCGTTTCCCCGACAATCATTTCGGTAGTAGTCCCGGCGTATCCGAACCAATTGAATATGGATGAATTGATGATTTTGAAAAAATAACCGAAGTAGGGGATGTTGGCAGCGCTAATACTGAACGCGATGGCATAGAATACACAGAAAAATAAGTTTGCGAATCGGTATAACCATTTGGCTGTATATGAGAACCAACCTGCTATCCAAAAGAAAACGAGCGGAATGATAAGGATGTAGCAAGCGATGACATTGTCAAACCA
>JAGBUF010000171.1 GCA_017630975.1 Paraprevotella sp.
AAAGTTCGCGTATACCGGCGCACAAAAGAGAGGGCTGCCCGCCCGAGCCGGAGGGTAGAACGATAGAGCCATGCGGTGACGTATGGTCCGGATAAATGACAGGCACTCTGCACGTCAGAGCACAGAACCCGGCTTATAGGTCGTCTGTTTCTTTTATTTTAACAGAAAGCTAAATTACCGCTTATGGCGCTCACTTTTCACCAAATGGAGAGGTTTTTCTCCACTAAAATATGGTTCATCGATGATCGGAATCTCTCGTTCATCAAAAGATTCTCCCTCAATTTCTTGCGCCGATTGGTCATCACAGCAGAGTGTTTCATGTCTAAGCACATCAATAGTCAAGCCTCTGCCCTAACCTACTCTACGATGTTGGCAGCAGTACCCATCCTTGCCATTATCTTCGCCATCGGGCGCGGTCTGGGATATGGCGGTATTATTGAGGAAAAAATCAAGGAAAATCTCACTGCCAATCAGGAGTTCGCCGACACCATCATCGGTTTCATCACCACCTATCTGGATTATACCAAGAGTGGCATTTTCATCGGTGTTGGTTTGATTCTGTTGCTGTATACCATCATCCAGCTGACCTCCAATATTGAAATTGCGCTGAACATGATATGGGGTGTGAAGAACCAACGTTCCATCTACAAGAAGATAACAGACTACATCAGTGTTTTAGTGTTACTTCCCTTCCTCATCATTATCAGTAGCGGTCTTTCCATCTTCTTTGCAGCAATAGCAAATGATTATCCGGACTATTTGTTGTTGAGTTCTACGGTAAAGTTGCTCATCACCATATCCCCTTATATCATCAGCGGACTGGTTTTCACAGTATTATACATCTACATTCCTAATACAAAGGTGCGGTTCAAACACGCTGTCCTACCCGGATTTGTAGCAGGCACCGCCTTTCAGATCCTACAATATTTCTATATCCACTCACAAATATGGGTGACAAGTTATAATGCTATTTATGGTTCGTTTGCAGCCCTACCCCTTTTCATGCTATGGGTCAATCTGTCGTGGATGATTTGCTTGTTAGGTGCTCAAATCGTTTATGCCAACCAAAACATGCGCACTTATTTCTTCTCCAAGGACCTGAACAAAATCAACAGGATTTCTTACGACACCATCTCCATCCTTATCCTATCAAAAATCTGCAAACGATTTGCCAAAGGCATGGATGCATATACCATTAACGGACTGATTGCCGAGACCAATCTACCGATGGGTATCGTATATCGGGTATTGCAAGACCTTGAGAAAATGAAACTACTCATTATCATTGAGAACATGGATAAGGGTGAACCTGAAAGATTCATCCCTGCAGAAGACATCAACAAGATATCTATTGGCATGGTTCTTGAAAGGATGGACAATATCGGTGCAGACTTCTCACCGGTCAATATGGAAACACTACCTAACGAATGGAAGACCATCCGAGAACTACGACGTCTGCATTACAATAAAAATTCCGTCCTACTTAAAGACATTAAATAGGACGGAACATATATCTGAAAGCAATACTATTCTGCTACCAAAGCACTCATCCGGCTCAGGTACTTACCGATGATATCAAATTCTATATTCACTTTTGTTCCCTCGCGGAATGTATGAAAATTGGTATGTTCGTAGGTATAAGGGATGATACATACCTGGAATGTATCTTTTGTGGGGTTACACACAGTCAGACTCACTCCGTTCACTGTCACTGACCCCTTATCCACACAGAAATAACCTCGTTTGACCATCTCAACATCAAAGGGATGACGGAAAGTATAAACATGACTACCTTCGGCATCCTCCACCGCCAAACATTCGGCAGTACAATCCACATGTCCC
>JAGBUF010000172.1 GCA_017630975.1 Paraprevotella sp.
AGAGAACTTCGCTCTCAGGTAAGTCGCCAACGAGAGCTTATTACTCGAGTCAAGGCAGCTGTTCAACAGATACGAAGCAAAGCAGAAACAGTTAGAATGCGTACTGCAAACGTTGAAATGCAGAATAATCGTTATAAAGATTACATAACTTCTTACACCTCCAATGTGGCTAATGCAATTGAACAATGCGCAGAGGCGTTAACTGGTTATTGGACCTTTTAGATATGAAAACAACAATATTAATGAGTTGCGCGGATGAATTGGAGCAAAACTCAAACAACTTAAATAGCAAGGTTAGTGATGCGCAAGCTACTTGGAACGATGTCAACTATCATCATTTAGCATGCCAAGCTGCATCAACAATAGTTAATGAGACAAATAAGGTTAGCTCGTCAGTTAAACAAGAAGCTTATCTGATTAATCAAGATATGGTAGAAATGGAAAATATAATTAATAATTTAAAATAAAGATATTTATGTGTTATTCTGATTCTAGATTTTATCTTCGTTCTCTCCCTTTTATTGGTGCAATATTAGGATTTTTGCTAACACTATATTTCTTTCCAGATGCAGTGTCGGCTATTACGCAATATATTGTCAATACAAATCCAGAGAAGTCCTTTTCACCTTATGGATGGTGGCTCTATGTGTTGGTTGTCCCATGTAGTATCGCTGGACTATCTCGACTAGAAGATCATTGGCTCTTTATCAAAGCTTTAGTCCTCTTTCCACCTGTTTTGGCATTTTCCTATTGGCTTTGGGAATTGCTGGCGTGGGTTTTATTAGCAATCTTCTTCGGATGGATACTTGATGAAGGCAAGAAATCTCTTGTATTACGCATTGCTGTAATAATATATGCTGTATGCCGTGTGATTGGTTGTTTTGGTAATGACGAATTATTAGTTATTGGCGATGTACTATTTGTAACAATTCTTGCAAGTTATATGTTGGTAATCTCGATGATAGATGTGTTTGTTTACGATAATAAATTTATTCCATCAGGAATAACCCTACTATACGTATTGGTTTTGTGTGTATCCTTGCTTTGTTTATCCAACGTAGATAAACTTTCTACTGCTGCAACCAAGAAGGTAACACAACCTACTATTGTTTCCAAAACTATTTATTACTGTACAGCTAAATCGGGTGTCAATGTACGCTATGCGTCTACCTCTAATTCCACAATTGTAGGTAAATTAAGACATGGAGAAGCCGTTGAAGTGTTAGAAAATGGTACAAATTTTACTAAAATTTCATATAGGCACTCCAAAGGAGAAACTGCATGGGTAAGTACGAAGTATCTATCTCCAACAAAACCTAGCATTACGACTGCAACCTCTTCCAAAACAATATCAAAGACTACAGAATAATAGTAGTGGAGCCAAGCATCTACTTCATATAGTTCCTCATGTTCTTCTTTGAATTCTGGAACAACAACAGTTCCTACAAAAGGAACGCATAATGGTTATGAATATGTTGATCTTGGCTTAAGCGTGAAGTGGGTAACTAACAATATGGATGGGCATTACCGTTTTGGAGAAAAAATACCAATACCTACTGAAAGAACATATGATAGCTATAAAGGCTATACTTATTCATTAGCAAACGATGTGCCTCGTGCTAATTGGGGTGGTAAATGGCGTTTGCCAACTAAATCAGAGTTTGATGAATTAATAAACAGGTGTACATGGACCACATCTACTCAAGGAGGGGACAAAGGACTTAAGGTAACAGGGCCCAAATGGTAATAGTATCTTCTTTCCTGCAGCAGGTTATCGCCATGAAAGCGATAAAAGTTTAATGAAGCGAGGAAAGGGTGGATATTATTGGTCTAGTACTCATTATGCGGGGAGCGGACGTGTTTGGATATTAAATATTACGTATGATGGATTAAAAGGTTATTTAGAAGCAAGTGCAACATATGGCAGCAATGGATGTAGTATCCGTCCAGTATTGCCTTAATCCAACGAATAAGCATCATTACCTAAGTTGGAGGGTGTCTCACTAAACGAGGCATCCTCCAACTTATATGGTTTTACCAACTATTTTTGGCAACATTACCTTTGGCAAGGTTACCAAGTAATTTGTTAGCCTCGCAGGTTTTGTGTTCCTAAAGAATCCTTATGCTTCGTCAATATTCACTTGGATGTCTTCGTCTTTCAGTTCGTAGTTGATGAGGTTACCCGCCAAATATTGGTCGTACGATGCCATATCAATCAGTCCATGACCGGAGAGGTTAAAGAGGATGACTTTCTCTTCGCCAGTTTCGATACACTTCTTTGCTTCGCGTACAGCGGCAGCGATGGCATGGCAGGACTCAGGTGCAGGGATGATACCTTCTGCTTTGGCAAAGAGGCAACCGCACTCAAATGTCTCTAACTGTGGGATATCAACGGCTTCCATCAGTCCGTCTTTCAGTAGTTGTGATACGATGACACCGGCTCCATGATAACGCAGACCACCGGCGTGGATGTTGGCTGGTGCAAAATTATGTCCCAAGGTGAACATCGGTAGGAGTGGCGTGTAACCGGCTTCATCACCAAAGTCGTAGGCGAACTTTCCTTTGGTAAGTTTAGGGCAGCTCGCCGGCTCTGCCGCAACATAACGTGTCTTTCTACCTTCTTTGATGGTATGACGCATGAAGGGGAAGCAGATACCACCGAAATTGGAACCACCGCCAAAACAACCGATAATGATGTCCGGATATTCGCCGGCCATTTCCATTTGTTTCTCAGCCTCCAAACCGATGATGGTTTGATGTAGTGTAACGTGGCTCAATACAGAACCTAAAGTATATTTACAATTTGGGGTAGTGCGTGCTAATTCTATGGCTTCGGAAATGGCTGTACCCAATGATCCTTGATGATTGGGGGTCTTGGTGAGGATGTCCTTTCCGGCGCGCGTAGACATAGAAGGTGAAGGTGTCACCTGCGCTCCGAAAGTTTGCATAATGCTACGACGATATGGTTTTTGTTCATAGCTGATTTTTACTTGGTAGACAGCGGCTTCAAGTCCGAATACCTTGGCAGCGTAGGATAAAGCAGCTCCCCATTGTCCTGCTCCCGTTTCGGTTGTAATGTTGCTCACTCCCTCTTGCTTGCAATAGTAGGCTTGTGCCAAAGCGGAGTTGAGTTTGTGCGAACCGATGGGGCTGACACTTTCGTTCTTAAAGTATATATGTGCCGGTGTGCCTAATGCCTTTTCCAATCCGTATGCTCTGACAAGCGGTGTACTGCGATAGTATTTGTACATCTCTCGTACAGGTTCTGGAATTTCTATCCATGCATCGGTCTGATTAAGCTCTTGTCGACTTAGCTCCTCAGAGAAAATCGGGAACAAATCTTCCGGTTTTAATGACTCTTTAGTCGCGGGGTTAAGAGGAGGCAGGGGTTTGTTGACCATGTCCGCCTGTATGTTGTACCAATGACGGGGAATATCTTCTTCTGCAAGGAAGAATCTTTTTTGTTTTTCCATATATGAATTGATTTATATTTTGTCTTATACTTGTGTTTGTTTTGTGCAAACATACAGAAAAAAACACAAACAACTGATAAAAAGTTCGGAAATATGGATAATATCTTATAAAAAGTTGTTGAGGCACGATTTTTATACCAAAATAATGAATAAAGTCTTAAAGAATGAATAAATATGCATATTATTGACTTGAAATAAATGTCTACTTACCTTATATAAAATAATATCTGCGATAGAAATGAATAAAAATAAGAAAAAAGTTGCATAATATTCATGTTTCATAACACAAAATATATACCTTTGCAATTCTAAAAACATGAACGTTGATTTATGAAGAATAAGGACAGCCGTCTGGAGGCGATAAAAATGATTGTTTCAGGGCAGGATATTTCAAGTCAAGAGGAGTTGTTGAATGAGCTACAGAAACATGGCTTTAAAATGACGCAAGCCACTTTGTCACGTGATTTGAAACAGCTGAAGGTGGCAAAGGCCACTAATGCCGTAGGTAAATATATTTATGTCTTGCCGGCCTCACCTCTATATCGTAGGGTTTCTGATTCGTATCTGACAGCTTCGGCGGCACATCAGGTGGGAGTGTTGTCAGTGAAATTCTCAGGTAATTTGGCAGTGGTACATACGTTGCCGGGGCATGCCAGTCACATCGCTTATGACATAGACAATAAGAGATTTGATGAGGTTTTGGGAACATTGGCAGGAGATGATACCATTATTTTAGTGATGGCCGAGGGAGTGACACGCGAGCAAGTGATGGAGAAACTGGCGGAAGTTATCCCATGTGAGATGAAGTAGAATAAAAATAGTTTTTTAAAAGTGGAATATAACGATAATATAAGAGTGGTGGTGGCAGATGCCAGCCACGAAAAATATGTGGATGTCATTTTGGAAACCATTACCGACTCTGCAAAGAAACGTGGTTCGGGTATTGCATCGCGAACACATGAGTATTTGGCTACCAAAATGAAAGAGCGTAAGGCTGTAATAGCTTTGGCTGGAGAGGGAGAAGATGAGGAATTTGCAGGATTTTGCTATATTGAGAGTTGGGGCAATAAATCTTTCGTCGCCAATTCCGGTTTGATTGTGGTAGAGAAATTTAGGAATCATCATTTGGCAACACGTATCAAGCAGACGGCTTTCACCTTGTCGCGCTTGCGTTGGCCTCATGCAAAGTTGTTCGGTTTGACCAGTCAAAGTGCAGTGATGAAAATCAATACGGCATTAGGGTATGTGCCGGTGACATTTGCTGAGTTGACAGACGATGAGGCTTATTGGAAAGGTTGTGGAACGCCCGAGCATCCATGTTGTATCAATTACGACATATTGCAACGTACCGGTCGTAAGTATTGTGTTTGTACTGCAATGTTATACGATCCGGAGGCACATCCAAATGAGAAGTTACCTGTAGAACTGCCGGAGGATGTTGTAAAGATGGCGCGCGAGGCTGCAGAGAAAAATTTACGTTAAGAAAAATATAAAACAAAATAAGATTATGGCAAAAAAAGTAGTAGTTGCGTTTAGTGGAGGCTTGGATACTTCCTATACGGTGATGTATTTGGCAAAAGAAATGGGTTATGAGGTTTATGCCGCTTGCGCCAATACCGGTGGCTTTAGTCCCGAACAATTAAAAACCAACGAAGAAAACGCGTATAAGTTAGGTGCGAAGCAATACGTAACGCTTGATGTTACGCAGGAATATTATGAGAAGAGTTTGCGTTATATGATTTATGGTAACGTATTACGAAATAATTGTTATCCCATCTCGGTATCATCAGAGCGAATTTTTCAAGCATTGGCAATCGCTCGTTATGCAAATGAAATAGGGGCTGAGGCTATTGCACATGGTTCAACCGGTGCAGGAAACGATCAGATCCGTTTTGACATGACATTCTTGGTGATGGCGCCAGGGGTGGAGATCATTACTTTGACACGTGACAAGACACTGACACGTCAAGAAGAAGTGGATTATCTGAACCAAAATGGCTTTTATGCCGACTTTACCAAATTGAAATACTCATATAATGTTGGTATATGGGGAACATCTATTTGTGGCGGTGAGATATTGGATAGCAATCAAGGATTGCCGGAGAGTGCTTATTTGAAGCATCCTACCAAAGACGGGAGCGAATTGTTGAAAATAGGTTTCAAGAACGGGGAGATTTGCAGCGTGAACGGTGAGGAATTTGATGACAAAATTGCAGCTATTCAGAAAGTAGAGGAAATAGGTGCTGCTTATGCTATCGGTCGTGACTGTCATGTGGGCGACACCATCATCGGTATCAAAGGACGTGTGGGTTTTGAGGCTGCCGCTCCTATGCTGATTATTGGTGCGCATCGTTTCTTGGAGAAGTATACCCTCAGTAAGTGGCAACAGTACTGGAAGGATCAGGTGTCTAATTGGTATGGTATGTTCTTGCATGAGAGTCA
>JAGBUF010000173.1 GCA_017630975.1 Paraprevotella sp.
GGGGGTCGTTGGTTCAAGCCCATCCTGAAGCGCAAAACGCATTTGTCCATTGACAGATGCGTTTTTTGTTTTACCTACCACTGATTTAAGGGCGAACATCTTCACGCGAAAAAACAACACATGCTCCACCCCACAATATCCTTGGGAAAAGACACCTATAAAAATAGTTCTATCAGCAACCATCTATGGTAAAAACGCCCTGAAAATTGACGTTTTTAAACTTATTTTTACGATTTTGCAAGGACGAAAATACCGTTTTTACATGAAATATTGACTTTTTACCCCAATATTTACAATTTTATCCCACCACATAGGTATATAACCTCAAAAACAAATTAGTTTCAATTTTAAGTACGAAATTTGCATCGAAATTAAACATTAATCGTTTATGAAACACTATCTGAATTTTGCGGAAAACGCAATCAAAAGCAACTGGGATTTGCCTGCATTCACAAATTACGGCAAAAACACATTTACTTTCGGACAAGTAGCCGAGCAAATTGAGAAATTACATATTATATTCCAACTTTTGGATATTCAAAAAGGAGACAAAGCGACTCTTTGCGCCAAAAACTCGGGAGAATGGGCGATTTCTTTGCTCAGTATTACCTCTTATGATGGCGTAGCAGTTCCTTTATTGAATGACTTCCTACCTTCTATCGTTCAGAGATTGTGCAACCACTCTGACAGCAAGATCATCTTTACTGAAGACGTAATTTGGGAAAAGATGGACGCCAATGAATTGCCAAACATCAAGGTTGCCATCAATACCGCTGATTTCAGCATCCTTTATATTAATGACGAGAAGTGGACAATAGAAACCTTTGCTCAAGAGGCAGAAAAAGTATTCAACGAACGTTTCCCAAAAGGTGTAAAGCCGGAACACGTAAGTTATCCTACCGGTAATTTGGACGAGGTAGAATTGATCAACTACACATCAGGAACAACCAGCGATCCTAAGGGCGTCATGCTGACTGCTCGCAACATCAGTTCCAATATTCAATTTGCCATCACAGAGATTCCATGCAAGAGAGGATGGACCATTGTATCCATGCTTCCATTGGGACACCTCTATGGTTTCGCATTCGAATTCCTATACCCATTCGCATCAGGATGCCACATCTACTTCCTGGGAAAGACTCCTACTCCTACCTTATTAATTAAGGCCTTGTCAGAAGTGAAACCATATATCCTCATCACTGTTCCTTTGGTGGTAGAGAAGATTTTCAAGGGAAAGGTAATGCCTACATTGAACAAGCCTTTGATGAAAGTGTTGCTGAGCATCCCATTCCTGAACAATGTCATTTACGGTTCAGTTCGTAAGAAACTCATCAATACATTCGGAGGATTCCTGGAACATGGTCTTGTAGTGGGTGGTGCTGCCATCAACGAAAAAGTAGAAAAACTGATGCGCCGCATGAAGTTCCCTTATACCGTAGGTTATGGTATGACAGAGTGTGGACCGCTGATTGGTTATAGCGACTGGAAGAAATTTGCTCTTCGCTCTTGCGGACGCCCCGTAACAGGTATGGAAGTGCGTATTGACTCTGAAAACCCCAGAAGTAAAGTGGGCGAAATTCAAGTGAAAGGCGACAATGTCATGATGGGTTATTACAAAAATCCGGAAGCAACAAAAGCCACCTTTACCGAAGATGGTTGGATGAAGACCGGCGACCTGGGTATTATCGACGCCAAAGGCAATATCTACATCAAAGGACGCAGCAAAAATATGATTCTCGGACAAAATGGACAGAATATTTATCCGGAAGAAATTGAGGACAAGTTGAACAGTATGCCTCTTGTAACTGAATCCATCGTTGTCAGCAGAGCCAACCGCCTTGTTGCCCTCATCGTTCCTGACATGGACGCTTTCAAAACTTTGGAAGAAAACACCAAGAGCATTGAGGAAATCATGGAAGAATACGTGAATGAGGTTAACGAACAAATGCCGGGATACAGCAAGTTGAAAGGCTATGAACTCCGTGAGGAGCCATTTGAAAAGACTCCGAAACGCAGTATTAAACGTTTCCTCTATTCTTAAACAAGAATATCAATCCCGACTTCCTATGTGTGATGCGAAGTCGGGATTTTTTTATTTTTTGAGGTCCTTTTGTGGATTGTTTAGAAGTTTTTTTGTACTTTCGGCCAACAAAAACTTATCATCCGGAAAGGAAATGAACTTCTTTGATCAACTCATACCCCGTTATTTGCTGACCAAGCGCAACCAAGTACTGATGGTGACATCAGCTGCGGCACTTGCGTTGATTTTCATTATCATTTACAAACCATTCGGTTCCGGTCAATGGGGCGACAACATGGAAGTGTCTGATTTCATGTTCTTTATATACTCCTTACTGATTGTCCTTTTGGGCATGTCCATCGTAGCCCTTAGTCGCATAGCGATGTTTCAATATACCAAAAAACACGAAATCACTTACCTTAGTTATGGCATTTGGGTTTTTGTGGAATTAGTAATGATGGCTGTTGCCTATACGATTTGCTGCTTGATTTCCGGAACACAATCCGACACTTGGTCAGCTTTCAACAAGGCTCTTTACCATTCCTCACTCACATTATTCATACCTTATATTATTATCATTACCACTCTATCCCTACAGGATAAAAACAAGCGATTGCAACAGATGGAAGAAGACTTGGACCAAGCCGCATTGCAGAAAGCAGCTGGAAAAAGTTTGATTTCTTTTTATGATGATAGGGGCGAACTGCAACTCTCTGTCACCAAAGAAAACCTCCTATACATTGAGGCTGCCGATAACTACGTGCAGATATGGTACATGAAAAACAACCTTCCTAAGAAACAGATATTACGTAACACACTCAAACGCACAGAAGAGTTGTTGGCACCCACCAATATCATGAGATGTCACCGCGGTTATATGGTCAACATGGAACAAGTGAAGGTTTTACGACGCGAAAAGGAAGGATTCTATTTGGAACTGGGTATCAACAACGTTCCAGACATTCCCGTTTCAAAGACATACGGCAAGTCGGTGCTCAAATGGCTGGCATTGTCATAAATACTTTTAAGCATAAGAATAAAAAAAATCCGCTGTGACTACAGCGGATTTTTATGTGAAAATATCTTTGGATTATTCTTCTACAGAAGTTTGGTTCTCTTGGCGAGGACGACGCTCGCGACGTTCACCTCTTTCGGGACGTTCACGACGAGGACGCTCAACATAACCTTCAGGTTTCTCCAACAACACACGACGTGACAATTTGAATTTACCGGTCTTTTGGTCGATGTCCACCAATTTTACTTGGATGTGATCACCCTCCTTCAAACCAGCTTCTTCCACTGTTTCCAAACGCTTCCAGTCGATCTCTGAGATGTGCAACAAACCGTCACGACCACTCATGAATTCAACAAAAGCACCGTATGGCATGATGCTACGAACTACACCGTCATACACCTCGCCTACTTCAGGAACAGCTACAATGGCTTTAACCTTACCCAATGCTGCATCAATAATCTCCTTGTTGGCACCGCTCACTTGAACAACACCTACACCGTTTGCTTCCTCAATGGTAATCACAGCACCCGTTTCTTCTTGGATGCCTTGGATTATCTTACCACCAGGACCAATCACTGCACCGATAAATTCTTTCGGAATAGTAATTTGAACAATGCGAGGAACATGAGGTTTCAAATCGGCACGCGGTTCAGCCATACATTCGGTAATCTTACCCAAAATGTGCTCACGAGCTTCCTTAGCCTGCATCAACGCTTTTTCCAAGATTTCATAGCTCAAACCATCACACTTGATATCCATTTGAGTGGCTGTCAAACCATCCTTTGTACCGGTGGTCTTGAAGTCCATATCACCCAAGTGGTCCTCATCGCCCAAGATGTCTGAAAGCACTGCATATTTGTCTTCTCCCGGATTCTTAATCAATCCCATTGCAATACCGCTGACAGGTTTCTTCATCGGCACACCGGCATCCATCAACGCCAATGTTCCGGCACATACCGTTGCCATTGAAGATGAACCGTTAGATTCCAAAATATCTGATACCACACGTACTGTGTAAGGATAATCAGCAGGAATCTGACCCTTCAAACCGCGCCATGCCAAATGACCATGACCGATTTCACGACGACCTACACCACGTTGTGCCTTCGCCTCACCTGTTGAGAACGGAGGGAAGTTATAGTGCAACAAGAAACGCATCTTGCTTTGATCCAATGCATCGTCAACAATCTTCTCGTCCAACTTGGTACCCAATGTACAAGTAGACAAAGATTGAGTTTCACCACGGGTGAAGATAGAAGATCCATGAGGACCCGGGAGAGGACTTACCTCACACCAAATCGGGCGGATTTCAGTGGTTGTACGTCCATCCAAACGCTTACCTTCGTCCAATACACAACGGCGCATCGCATCACGCTCAACGTCATGGTAGTAACGATCGATCAATGCATTCTTCTCAGCCAGCTCGTCTTCTGACAACTCTGCATGAGCCTCAGCATATGCCAACTTGAAGTTTTCACGGATTTCCATGAAAGCCTCACCACGAGCATGCTTGTCACGATTACCCTCTTGAGCAATCTTATAAGCATCTGCATAGCAAGCGTTGTGGCACTCTTGACGCAACTCTTCGTCGTTGATTTCGTGGCAATATTCACGTTTTACTTCCTTGCCTACCTCTTTTTCTAATTCTTTTTGCAAGCGGCACATCGGTTTGATGGCTTCATGAGCAACTTTCAAAGCATTCAACAAGTCTTGCTCGCTCACTTCTTTCATCTCACCTTCCACCATCATGATATTGTCCTCAGTAGCACCTACCATGATGTCCATATCGGCTTCTTCCAACTGGGCAAAAGTAGGATTCACTACATACTCACCATTGATACGTGCAACACGCACCTCAGAGATAGGACCTTCGAAAGGAATATCTGACACTGCCAAAGCCGCTGAAGCTGCAAAACCAGCCAATGCATCGGGCATATCAACACCGTCGGCAGAGTACAAAATAACATTCACATACACCTCAGCATGATAGTTGCTCGGGAAAAGTGGACGCAACGCACGGTCTACCAAACGGCAAGTCAGAATTTCTTAGTCTGAAGCTTTACCCTCACGCTTAGTGAATCCGCCCGGGAAACGACCCGCTGCTGAAAACTTTTCTCTGTACTCTACCTGCAAAGGCATAAAATCTGTTCCGGGAACGGCATCTTTAGCGGCACAAACAGTGGCCAAAAGCATGGTGTTGCCCATTGTGAGCATCACAGCTCCATCGGCTTGTTTTGCCAATTTCCCGGTCTCGATGCTGATGGTTCTTCCATCAGGCAATTCGACTGTTTTCTTAATTACATTCATCTTTATATCAAATATTATTGCATCAATAATTCAGGCAAAAATAACTATAAATATTGATAAATCAGGGATAAAGCCATAAAAAATGAGTTTTTATACGCTTTTTTCACAAAAAAGATGGGGTTTTGGCTTTCACAACCACAGAATCGGCTATCTTTGTCTGACAAAATAACACATACAAACATGAATCGAATATTGTACGCCATCATGACAATAGGCATCCTGCTCAGTGCCTGTCAAGACACCCGAACCTTTGAGGTCAACGGACAAATCACATCTGCCGAAGACAAAATCATTTATCTGGAGGCTCTTACACTCAGCGGTATCAGTCCCATCGACTCTGCTCGATTGGATAAAGACGGGGAATTCAGTTTTCAGTTAAACAGTCCGGAAGGACCGGAATTTTTCCGACTTCGCATCGACCAACATATTGTCAACCTTTGCATTGATTCCACCGAGCAAATCAACGTCACTGCCGATTACTCCAACATGAGTACCGACTATGATATCAAAGGGTCATACAATTGTGAACGGATGAAAGAACTTGCCTTTTTACAGATGAAACTGGAAAACGAAATCAATGGCGTTCTTGCCCATAAAAGCGTATCCAACGAAGAAAAAACGCGCATCATCAACGAAAAGGTGGAACATTATAAAAATAAACTAAAAAAGGAATACATATTGGAAGACCCCGGTGCTCCATACGCTTACTTTGCTCTGTTTCAAACCATTGGCGGTCGGCTAATTTTCAACCCCATAGACGACCCGGAAGACATCAAATTCGTGGGTGCAGTAGCTACAGCCTGGGATGCGCACTACCCCACTTCTATCAGAACGGAAAACCTGCGCAACATCACCTTGCAAGGCCGTAAGAACATCCGTCCTCGCACACCACTTGCTTTGGAAGGATTGAATCCGGAACAGATCTCCACCACCGGCATCATTGACATCGAACTGCCGGACAAGAATGGCGAGATGCGCTCATTGTCCGCTATCAAAAACAAGGTTGTACTATTGGATTTCACCGCTTACTCCCTACCGGAATCCGGCACACGTATCATGCAGATGAGGGAACTGTATCAGAAATACCATACAAAGGGACTGGAAATCTACCAAATCTCCATTGACCCCAGCGAGCATTATTGGAAAACCGCTTGTTCACAACTCCCATGGATTTGTGTATACGACCGCAATGGGGAAGACTCTGAATACATCCGCACCTACCAGATTTACCGCCTGCCTTCGTATTTCCTGATCAACAGGCAGGGCGATCTTGTGGCACGTGATGCACAAATCAACGATCTGGAAACCACCATCAAGAAATTGCTAAGGAATTAATTAATCAATGATACGATATCCATTGGGCGCACAAGTAGAGATACTGAGCGGAGAGATACTTCTGGGGAATGAGTAAACATTGAAGACTTGTGTAAGGGATATAAAAAATCATAAAAACTTTGTGGGATAAAATTTAAAAGACTACCTTTGCACAAGTTGATAGAAGATAAAGGTAAAAGGGTTCCGGCTGAAAGAGCCGGAATTCTTTTGTTTTTGTCCTCAAAAAAAAGAGTATAAACAAATAAAAATTAAATACTATGGCATACATGTCACAAGAAGGCTACGACAGACTGGTAGCCCAGCTCCATGACCTGGAAACAATTGAGCGCCCGGCAGCTTCTGCCGCAATCGCTGAGGCACGCGACAAAGGAGATTTGAGCGAGAACTCCGAATACGATGCTGCTAAAGAGCACCAAGCCATGTTGGAAATCAAAATCACCCAACTGAAAGCCATCATCAGCGATGCCAAAATCATCGACACCTCAAAATTGAAAGCCGACACTGTTCAAATCCTTTCCAAAGTGGAAATGAAAAACGTAAAA
>JAGBUF010000174.1 GCA_017630975.1 Paraprevotella sp.
ATTCCAGCTCCGGGATTGGTGCCGTATGTGATACGAGGAGCTATATCCTCAGCATAATAAGTCACTTCCTTATCAAAAATGGCATCCTCATCTGAATAAAGTTTTTTCCATTCCTTTACTGCCTTATCCCAAGCTTCACCCTCTGGAGCATATTCGCGTCCTTTCAAATAAGCAAAGGTGGTTTCATCCGGTGCAATCAATCCTGCACGTGAACCCATTTCAATAGAAAGGTTAGAAAGTGTCAAACGGCCTTCCATACTCATATTGCGCACTACAGAACCGGCATACTCTACTGCATAACCCGTTGCTCCGGAAGTAGTCATCTGTGCCATAATATACAAAGCTACATCCTTAGCTGTTGTACCTTCAGGCAATGTGCCTTCGATATTGATACGCATAGTTTTGGGCTTACTTTGAAGAATGGTTTGCGAAGCCAAAACCTGTGCTACCTCACTGGTACCGATACCCATTGCAATGGCTCCTACCGCACCGTGCGTGGATGTATGAGAATCACCACAAACAATCGTCATACCCGGCAAAGACAAGGCTTTCTCCGGTCCAACTACATGGATAATACCATTATCTTTAGTTCCCATTGCGAAGTGTTTAATACCAAACTCTGCACAATTGGCAGCAAGCGTCTCTACTTGCTTACGTCCTATCGGATCGTCTATACGTTCTTGTTGGTCGCTGGGCGTATTGTGGTCGGGCATCGCCACGACTTGTTCAGGACGAAATACTTTGATATTCTTATCTCTCAAGGTGTCAAACGCCTGTGGTGTTGTCACCTCGTGACAATATAGGCGGTCGATATAAAGTTGAGTAGGACCATCTTCCACGTTCTGAACAACATGGGCGTCCCAAATTTTATCGAAAAGAGTGGACCCTCCCCCAACCCCTCCACAAGGGCGGGGAGCAGATTCTTTGTTTTCCACTATTTGCTGTTTATTTATCATTTCCTATTATTTTAATAATTGTTTCTAATGTTTTATCTGTATCATATAAGACTTTCTCATTGCTAAAACGAATGACACGATAGCCCATCTTGTTTAAAATTTCTTCACGTACAGCATCGTCTTCTCGTTGTTCTCGTTCTGCATGATACCCTCCGTCAACTTCTATTACAAGTTTGGAATCCGGTATATAAAAATCAACTATATAGTCACCTATTACATGTTGACGAAGACAGCGAACACCCAATAATTTATTACGTACATTTTCCCATAATACTCTTTCTGCCAATGTAGCATTTTTACGATTTTCTCTTGCAAAATCTTTAAGACAGGCATACTTATCGGGAGATGCTGTTTTATATTCTACCATTCTCAAAGTTCCCCTCCCTTGGGAGGGATAGGGTGGGTCCTATTTAAATTTATTTATACAATCTATATATGCCTCCACACTCGCTGTTACGATGTCTGTATTGGCTCCAAAACCATAATATACGCGACCGTCATGCTCTACCTGCATGTGTACCTTTCCCATATCATCAGAACCCTTACTAATGGCTTGAATAGTAAATTCTTTCAAAATCATCTCACGCTTGATGATAGTCTTCACCGCACGAATAGCAGCGTCAACCGGACCATTACCACTTGCGGCAGCCTCAAACTGCTCATTGGCGATGAGCAAACCAACGCTTGCGACACTTTTCACACCCTTTCCTGTAGTCACCTGCAAATAGTCCAATTTGATATTGTGCGCTGCCGAACGGTCTGCGCCTGCCAGTACAAGGATGTCGTCATCGGTAACTTCCTTCTTCTTATCTGCTAACTTCAAGAACTCTTCGTAGATCTTATCAAGTTTTTCACCTTCTAATTCCACCCCATTCACGCTCAAACGGTGGCGCAAAGCTGCGCGCCCACTACGAGCCGTCAATACGATTGCGTTATCATCAATACCCACTTCCTTAGGATCCATGATTTCGTAAGTGGATACATTCTTCAGTACACCATCTTGATGGATTCCACTGCTATGTGCAAAAGCATTTTTTCCAACGACTGCTTTATTCGGCTGTACAGGCATGTTCATGAGTGAACTGACCATACGACTTGTAGGATAGATTTTAGTCGTATTGATATTGGTTTGAATTCCTAAGTCGGGATGTGTCTTGAAAATCATGGCCACCTCCTC
Source organism: Paraprevotella sp. (assembly GCA_017630975.1). Classification (GTDB taxonomy): domain Bacteria; phylum Bacteroidota; class Bacteroidia; order Bacteroidales; family Bacteroidaceae; genus Paraprevotella. The sequence continues at coordinate 2,134 of JAGBUF010000174.1, forward strand.
CAAAGAGGTGTTTCCGGCACGTTCTCCAATACCATTGATAGTCACCTCTACCTGACGTGCGCCATTCAATACACCTGCCACGGTATTAGCTGTTGCCATACCCAAGTCGTTATGGCAATGAGTTGACAAAATGCAACGACCTGCTGCAAATGCATCAACATGTTCATACAAATATTTTATCTTCTCACCATACTCATAGGGCGTACGGAATCCTGTTGTATCTGGAATATTACAAACAGTAGCTCCAGCTTTGCATACAGCCTCTATCACGCGTGCCAAATATTCATTGTCTGTACGTCCCGCATCTTCTGCATAAAACTCAACATCCTCTACATATCGCTTGGCATATTTCACTGCTGCCACAGCACGCTCTATAATCTCTTCAGGTGTACTATTGAATTTATATTGAATATGAGAAGGACTTGTACCGATACCGGTATGGATGCGGCCTCTCTTTGCATACTTCAAAGCTTCTGCTGCTACATCGATGTCTTTCTGCACTGCACGTGTCAATGCACATATTGTAGGCCACGTCACGGCTTTTGATATCTCTATAACTGAATTAAAATCTCCGGGACTTGACACCGGAAAACCGGCTTCAATCACATCAACTCCCAACGCCTCCAATTGTCGTGCCACTTGAATCTTTTCCACTGTATTCAATTGACATCCTGGCACTTGCTCACCATCTCGCAGGGTTGTATCGAAAATAAATAATCTATCACTCATATCTTATATTTTTATTTACAAAAAAAATAAACCTTTCGCACCGGGAAGTGGGAAAGGTCAAGTATCTTTAAAGCTTCACTATCATGCACCAACCACACCTCCCACTACATGCTGTAGTCGAATTCCCAAAATGGCCAACAATATAATAGTAGCTTTCACCATATTCTTGTGTCGTCGTATTTTATTCTTTGTTGCAAAGATAAAAGATTAAGCAATAGATTACAAGCATTTTAAAGGAAAAATAAAGATTTAGTAAGTTCTATAGTTTCTAAGACATTAGATTATCTAGTGGTTCTAGAAATTCTAGAAAAAATTGTTCCTTGCAAAGTGTGAGCAAAAAAAAGAGAGAGCCTTCGGATTACAATCCAAAAGCTCTCTGCTCTCTGAAAAAAAGGCGGCTACCTACTCTCCCACTTTGTCGGCAGTACCATCGGCGTGGGCGGGCTTAACTTCTCTGTTCGGAATGGGAAGAGGTGGAACACCGCCGCTATAGCCACCTGAATAAGGTTGACATATCAAAAAAGACAA
>JAGBUF010000175.1 GCA_017630975.1 Paraprevotella sp.
GCAACAAAACGAAGAAAAAAGCAAAGAGAATATTATAAAAAAACAGCCGTAATTAATGTTCGGCTGCTGCTGTATGTCGTATATATGAGATTACGCCAATTTGTTGATGTAAACAGACAACTTAGACTTCAAATTAGCTGCTTTGTTCTTGTGGATGATGTTAACCTTAGCCAACTTATCCAACATCTTTTGTACTTTTGGGTACAATGCTGTAGCTTCAGTCTTGTCTGTTGTAGCACGAAGCTTACGAACAGCGTTACGCATAGTCTTAGCGTAGTATCTGTTGTGGAGCTTTCTTTTTTGCTCCTGACGGATTCTTTTTACTGATGATTTGTGATTTGCCATCTCAATTATTCAATAATTCGTTTAACTTAGTAGTCCCTAGGAGAGTCGAACTCCTCTTTAGAGAATGAAAATCTCTCGTCCTAACCGATAGACGAAGGGACCATTACCTTAGGCTTTCGCCATGCTCCCGATTCAGCTGTTTTGCTTTCGCAGTGTGTTGCTGTTTTCGTTTGCGATGCAAAGGTATGACTTTTTCTTATACCAACAAAACAAACTGATAAAAATCTTACTATTTTTTGTGATTTTTTCCTTTTACCCCCTTCTTTTACCTACTTTTTCCTAATTTTACACCCATAAAATAAAGAAAATGCTGGAAAAAACGACAGGTATTGTTTTGCGTACCATTAAGTATGGTGACAGTTCGATGATTGTGGATATTTATACTTCTACACATGGAATGGTTCCTTTTATGGTCCGTTTGCCCAAGTCGCGTAAATCATCTGTGCGCAGTGTTCTGTTTCGCCCTCTTTCCATCCTTGAAATAGATTTTGACTTTCGTCAGAAAGTTTCATTGCAACATTTGCGTGATGTACGGATGGCATATTCTTATTTTTCGTTGCCCTATCACCCCTACAAGGCAGCAATGGCTATGTTCCTGGCTGAATTTTTGAGCCGAGTATTACACCGCGAGTTGTCCAATGAACCGTTGTTTAACTATTTGCAATATTCTTTGCAATGGTTGGATGCCGCAGAGCGCGCGTTTTCCAATTTCCATCTGGTGTTCATGACGAGATTGAGTCGTTTTCTCGGTTTTTATCCGAATGTCGATGACTACCGTAAAGGTGATTGGTTTGATATGATGAATGCGTGTTTTGTTCACTCCCGACCATATCATCAGGCATACCTTGAACCGCACGAAGCAGCACTTATTCCATTATTTATGAGGATGAATTACGACTCCATGCGTTTCTTTTCGATGAATCGCGAGCAGCGCAATCGTTATATAGAAGTACTTAATGAATACTATAGTTTGCATGTTCCGGAATTTCCGGAACTGAAGTCATTGGATGTATTAAAAGAGATTTTTATTTGATTTCTTCTTATTTTTTTTCTTACCTTTGTTTAATATGTTGGTCACCAATTTAATCATAGTCACAATCATTACCACCATTCATTTGGTGATGGCTTCGGTTTTGGCACTCTATGCGCGGCATAAAGTGCAATATCTGGCATTGGCATGGATTATGGGCATTTTTGGTGTGATATGCGCCATGACTATGCCTTTGATACACTTGTTCAATTTTGAGCATGTCGGCTTGTTACATCCTTTCATGTTGTTGGCATTGGTGGTTATCATCTTCTTGCAGAGTATCTATCCGCTCAGTATCACCATGCCGGGTTACCTGCAATGGGAGCGAATGTGGAAATATGCTTCGCCTGCCATATACCTTATTATATTATATATAGTAAAAGTTTTGTTGGGAGGTCGCCCTTTGATCATACATTCTTATGCGGAATTAGCGGATTGCTGGTATCGATTGGATATGTTGTTCCGTTTGTTCGGTTTCGGTCTATCGGTGTATTATATGGTGAATATTCTCCGTTTACCTCGTATTTTGGCACGTCATACCGAGATTCCACGCTATTTGAAAGGTTATACCAGCGCTTTAGGACTCAGCATGTTGTTCTATGTGTGTGTGGTGGCATTCTTTACCACTACCATGATGATGGTGTATGTTTGTATTTTCAGTGTGGTGAATATGTATTTGTTCTATCGTACACTGGAATCTATGGCATTGCGCCTCCCAAAACCGGAAGTGCAGGAAATCGTAGATGAAGAACCGCAGGGGAAAGATGCTGTGGAGAATGATGAGACATTCCTGGATGTGGAAGACGACTTCAATGAGGCGAACCGCAAACGTTTTGAACGTGTAGAACATTTCATGCGTCACCAACGGGAATGGAAAGATAATACTTTTGGACGTGATCGTCTTTGCGAGGCGACAGGCATTAACCGTCACCTATTGTTGCAGTGTTTACGCAGTCAAGGGTATAATAATTGTCACGACTACATCAATACTTATCGCATCAGTGCCTTGAAACGAGGCGTTTCTGCCGGAACAATTACCACCGTCAATGATTGCGTCGGTGTCGGTTTTGGTTCGCCAAAAACTGCCCGCAGTTGTTTTGAACGTATGGAAGGTATTTCCTTGGATGACTATCTGAAGGAGAGGACGGGTGAGATTGTGAAAAAAAACACTGCCGTTTCGGGTTTGCAGTAGGGTTGTTTGGTGGTATTGAGTTCGGACCATTTGTTGGTGTGTTCATTTCTCTTTCGCTTGTCCGAAAGAGAAACGGAACCAAAGAGAAAGTACCCCACCGAACATTCCCGTCCCTATCCGTCGTCCGTCAATTCTGGTCTGCGGAACTCGCTTCGCTCAAACAGTCCTCGACTTTTTCCGTCTCTCGTGGCCGCCGTCTTTAACGGGACTCTCATTAAATGGCGGAAGGAGAAGACCCACCCCGGCTCTCTAAAAGGAGAGGGTATATTTTTCATTACTTTTGTTTGAAAACATTTCTTTCGCAAGGGGTTGTCGTAGAAAATGGATTAAATAAATCAGGAGGCTCTTTGACGATTGAAGGTTGGGGAACAAAAAAGCGCTCACCTTTGAAGTGAACGCTTTTTGAATTGATATGTAGGCTTTTTTACCAAACACTATCCCAAATATTGGTGTTTACATCAAATTCACCATTATGTATGGCATCACCGGGGGTGACAGTCGGTTTACCGTCGCCGCCTGTGGTGATAGTACTGCTTGCCAACATGGTTTGTGTTTCGAGTGTCATGACCTGTGTATCAGGCATTATATATGTTCTTTTCATTGTCTTGTCAGTGTTTGTGTGATTATTTTACGATGTATTTCTTTCCGTTCACGATGTAGATGCCTTTGCGCAATCCGTTGAGGTCGGTCGCATTCTTACGTACGAGCATACAATTTAAGTTGTACACGTCGTAGCTCAATGGTTCACCATCAATCTCGGTAATGCTCGTTTCTTCTCCATCGATTATGAAACGCATTTCGTTTACACCCGCAGTATTGTTCTTGTTGGTGAAGTAAGCACGTGTTCCTTTCAGTGTTGAGCTTGAACCGCCCTTGCGTACTTTTCCACCTTCGTTTACAACACCCCATTTGCCTTCCATGCTCATGTTTTGTGTGTAGTTTCCTGCAAATATCCAGTTGTTATGTGCGATGGTCTTTATTGTTGTACTAGTGATGCTACGACCGGTATATACAATATTGCTGATAGCCGTAGGCAAGTATATTAGATATGGAGTGTTTGCCATTAAAGCGGCAGTTCCATTGTTTGTAAAAGTGATTACATCTGAATTGGTTGAGGATGTTGTGAGCTTATAGACTTCAGCACCTTCGCCAAGATATGATTTAGCGCTTCCGAATGGTAAGCAGATGGTATTCCAACCGGCTTTGAAATTACGTTTTAATAGAATCTTGCTCTCAGATGTACCGATTAAACTTTCAATGTCTGTTACGCCATCTTCGATAATGCAATCAACGAATGTAACGGTGTATGTATGCTCATTCAAGTTGGTTTCGCTCCAGTCATCACCTTTTACAGTGATGGTGTAAACCCCTGTAGTTTCATCCCATGATTCGGAAACACTACCTCCAACACAATCCTTGGTATAGGTAATACAACCTTCGGTATAATTACCTGCTACATAATAGTTGTAGTTGTCTTTTGCAAATCCGTGAACGGTTGTTTCGTTGAACTTCAAATCAGAAAGACTGGAGTTGTAGATAAGTTCTACGTTATCTACCGTGATACTGTTTCCTTTTCCTACAGCTGTAGCTCCGCCGAAATAATCGTTAGCAGCTATAATAATGTTAATCATTTCAGGTTCAGACTCTGTGTCATCGTATGTAAAATCGTAAGTAAACTCAGTCCACTCTGATGCGTCACCCATGATAGATACATATTTATTGCTACCTTCTTTGAGATATGCAAGGAGTTTAGCATCATTAGTCTTTGTCACTGTACCACCTTTAGTGTAACTCATATTTAATATGTTACGGTCGCGGTTGGTCATGGTTGCTGTTGAGGGAGTCCCTATTTTTGTCTCGCCTGGAACAGAAGCCTGACTCCATGTGCCTTTCCATAGATAGGCTGTTACAACTGCAGGTTCATCAGTGTCGGCAGTTCCATGCGAACGTTTGTAGTAGAATTTAATACCATCGGGTTTATATGTGAAGGATTTGCCACCAAAGGTTCCTCCATCTTGATCGCTAACCGAAAATATATTTGATTTTGCAGTGTTCCAAGTAGTACCTAATGTGATGTATGCAGGAATTATTTGAGATGACATATAAGGGTTTGGTGTGTTTGTGAGTGTTACGGAATATGTGGAACTATTATATCCCGTAGAACTAGATGCTATTGTAGTTGCTCCTGTTCCTTTTAATCCAATTACATTTGATACACACCAATCTACAGGTTGAGTCCCTTGTTTTGTTGTATTATTGGCGCTAGTCCAAGGTACGCAATTTACCCATGTTTCATCAAAACCTCCATTCACTTGTTGCGCACTTGCTCCAAGGGAAACAAGACAAAAA
>JAGBUF010000176.1 GCA_017630975.1 Paraprevotella sp.
AAGGGCGCACCATCACCGGTGACGGTATTGCAGAAGCAACAGCCATCCGCAACATCATTGCCAACGCATGCAAACAACAAAAGTTCGGAGATGCCGAAATGACCTGGACCATCCAAAACCCAAGTTTTGAAACCGGCGACTTTACCGGATGGACCGTCAGCACACAGTGGGACACCAGAATCCTTCACGTTACTGATGCAAATGGTGTGGAAATTGCTGACGCACAATACTTGTTCAACACTTGGAATGATAATGTAGATGCAGAAAATTCCGGTATCAACAACCCTATCAAGCAAACCATTACCGGTCTGCCCAACGGAACATACCGCGTTACTGCCATGGTAACTTCTGATTCGGGAAACAAGACCTTTGTTTTTGGTAACAGTACACCTGGTACTGCCGTTCAAACAGAAGGAAATAACAAATTTGCAGAGGCTACAGCGGAATTCAAAGTAACCAACGGAACGGCTATTATCGGTGCAGTGGGCGCACGTGAGGGCGCATTCAACGAGGCCGGTGGCAGCTGGTACAAGGCAGACCATTTCCGTCTCACCTATTTAGGTGCCGACCTGACTCTAAACGAAGATGAAGAAATAGATTGTGAAGAGGGTAAGTACCATCAAGTAACACTCAATCGTCCGGTAAAAGCTAATACGTGGTCTACATTCGTCGCTCCATTTGATATTGCAGAAATAGGCGATTGGGAAGTGATGACACTGAGCGCTGCAAAAGAGAACAACGGCATTATTACTCTGTCATTCGAGAAGGTGACAGCTGTAGAAGCCGGCGTTCCATACATGGTACGCCACACAGAAGGAACTAATGCATTTGTTGTCGGCAATGTGAATGTCATGGCAGATTTGAAACCGACAACTGCAGGCAATGTAACATTCCAGCCTACATACACTCCGGGAAAAGTTCCAGTAGGAGCATATTTCATCAGTGGTAACAAGTTCTGGAAAGCAACCGACAATACCAACAATATCAACGCATATCGCGCATACTTCGCCGTCAACGGTGGTGCAGAAGTAAACGCTATCAGCTTTGATTTGGATGGTATGGAGACCAATATCAACGATGCAACAACTGACGGTTTTGCTACCATTGTGGCCATCTACAGTCTTGATGGTCGTCGCATTGAAAGCATGCAACGCGGCGTGAATATCGTGAAATTAAGCAATGGAAAGACCAAGAAAGTGATTGTAAAATAAAGAATCCGTTCCTGCTCCCCTTTTGGGGGAGCGGAAAGGTATAAAATGAATATAAACTAAACAATACTATAAGAATGAAAAAAATGTATATGACACCGGCTGTTGAGGTGCACAAGATAGATGTAGAATGTATGTTGGACATGTCCGCTACCGGCTCTTTACCCGGAACTGGAATCGGTGGTGAAAGCAATGGCAGCATGGACGCTGATGCAAACATCCGTAACGAGTGGGACGAAGGTTTGTGGTAATACCCCCACTCTTAATCCAAAAGCAATCAGCCTGTCATTCAATGTGACAGGCTGATTGTTTTTGGTATATAAACGAAATTCGTTTCCACAACCGTTAAGGTTAAAGTTAAAGTTAAGGTTAAATTATAGTAAATTCTCACCTCAACAAATGTCGCATGGAGGCCACCTCGTTGGCATCGGCACCCAACTGCAATGCCTTGTCAAGGTCCATACGTGCCTCTTTCTTCCTATTGGTGGCGATATACAGCATCGCACGATTTAATAAATAATCTGTATTTCCCGGTTCCAGTTCAATGGCACGATTAAAATCCTCCTCAGCTGCCTCATATTGTTTGCGATCTTGTTCCATTCCCGCACGAATGGCATAAAACATTGCATGATCAGGTGAGGTGGCAATCATCGCATTGATTTGCTCCATCGCCTCACGAGGGCGATTGTCCTTGTCGTTCAACAACACCAGTCCCACACGAGCTTTCTCGTGCGATGGGTTGATACGCAACAATGCCTCATAATCTGCACGCGCTTTTTTATACAATCGCTGTTCGGTATAAATGTAGGCACGCATGAACAAAGCATCCTGCTCATCCTCTTTCCAATCAAGTACATCGCTATAGTCGACCAACGCTTTATCAAGGTTTCCCAAACGCATATACAAAGAGGCACGCGCCATACGCAGTGGCAAGAGATGCGATGCGATATTCAACCCCATCGTATAACTCTCCAATGCCTTTTCGTACTTTTCCCTACGCTCCTGCATCCTACCAATCTGGTAATAAATCATGGCATTGGAGCGCTGCGCCGGTTCAATGCGCATGGCTTCGCGGAACATCTGCTCTGCCTGTTCCATACTATCTTCAGACATGGCAGACAAGGCTTGTCTGACATAATCCTTATAGGTTTGTGCATGCGTTGCAGACAGACAAGCACACAACAGTAATAATAAAACCACTCTACCCATACGCATTGATCCTTTATTTCACTTCTATTTTCTTATCTCCGACGATATAGATACCTTTTTTCAAACCTTCTAATGCTTTTTTGCGTTCCACTTTCTCTTTACACAACACACCATCCATTCTATACACATTGACATACTTGTCATCAGTGTACTTCACACCTTGAACGGAAGATGGGTCTCCTCCCCGATAATATAATTTGAAATTATCAAAGCAACACCAACTGTCATATTGCTTATTGCTATTGGAAACGCCTACCCTGATTCGGTTGTTGGTCACCTTGGCATCTACGGAGTTCCAATACAGCCCTTGTTCAAAACAGACAGAAGCTGCATACATGCTATTGATATAACCATTCTTCGTATCCAATGAACCAAACATACCGGTATCGCCATCATAAGGATAGCTATAGAGTGATGCAATGGGCTGTTTGTCGGTCCAAATACTTAAATAGGCTGTAACCTCTTCCGTCCCCGCTTTATAAGCTGCCCCACCATCATTCTCACCTACACGATACAAGGCCTGCGCCATCAATCGGTAGTCACCATTCTTGACATTACGTATGGTTTGATACATGGTGAAATTCACATTCCAGAATTCCGCCACTCCTGACCGCAATGTAGGTGTGGAAGTCCAACCGCTATCATCATTATCGAAAGTGGTATTTGTCAACAAGAATGTCACATCCCATTCTCCTCCTTCAGTCGGATTCACTTTTTCAGAAGTATGGAAAGCTACCACCGCATTCTTAAAGGTAGTATAAACACTTTCCATCTCTTTTTCTGTTGTTGCCAACTGTGCATTATCCAATGCAGTGTTCATATCGCTCATGAATTCATCAACCTCTGTTCCCGGCACGGTATATGAAATATTTGTTTTGCAAATACCCACCAATTGATCAATTTTATCTAAAATGAGATTCGCTGCACTTGCCTCATCATACACCTTTTTCAGATTTTCTACTGCTTGCAAATAATTTTCTTGGGTAGGTTCTATCGTTTTTGATGCTGTCAATGCTTGTTCCGCTATTGTTTTCAGCCCTTCTGTCAATCCTTGTGCTATCAAGGATTCTAATTTCCCTTGTTCTACCTCCAACATACGCTCATAAACCACCATTGAACCTTTGGGTACAATCTCCATACAGTCAATATTAGGCATCCATCCTGTTGGGTTGTAAAGACGGATAATATTGTTTCCTTTCTTCAGTGCGATATCCACCTCAACAGTTGCCGTCTTGCTCCATCCACCGGAATTCACTGTGAATTGTTGTGCTTCTCCACCATTCACTTGTAAATACATATCACGTTGTTCGCCGGAAAGATAAGTCAATGTCATGGTGTATTCCCCACCATTCTCGCTATATACATTGCGCCATTGCAGGTCGTTCTCGGCTTTACGCCCCAGCCAGCCGGCCAATGCTCCACCGGAGCAATAGGATGCCTCCTCATAAACTCCTGTCTCCGCCGTTTGGTTGTTGTAGAGTTCCTGATATGCACTCAACCACGCTGTTTCTCCTTCGTATTTGGTGCGTTCATAACGTTGCTCGGCTGTAAGTTTGTAGATACGCGTACCATGTGCAGGGACAGTCACACTCATCTCACCCAAATAGCTCCCCACATCTTTTTTTTCAAAGAGGTCACGCACCAACACCTCACCACCCAGATCAAGAGAAAGGAAATCAACTGTCATCTGTATTTCAGAATCGTTAGGGTTATAAATGGCTATCGCCCTCTTCTTACCATATAGTTCTTCTACATCTTTTACCAAAAGACATGCTCCTCCCACGTTTTTAACGACATAAGCCTGTAAACCTAATTCATCTTGATTCAAGGCGATTAACTCCTTATTGGTCATCAGTGCAAGTGCTTCGTCGGTAATGGTTGTCATATCGCAACCTATCAAAAGAGGCGAACTCATGATGCACCACATACCAAAATGCGTCTTATCCTCCTCAGCAGACAAACCACGTCCCACTTCCAACATATCCATATCGTTATATTTTCCTTCTGTGGCATATGCTGACAAATAAAGATTCTGCCCTACGATACTCTTTATGGAGTTCCATCCCAAATAGATATCCTCCGATATACGCCATGAGGTAGCCACATCATGCACCCATGTTCCGGGGAATGCCCATCGACACACGTTCAATCGCACATCCGTACGCCCTGTATTGACAATAGCTTGATGAATCGCAGTGTAACGTTCTTGCTCGGACAAATCCAATTTATCCACATTATGCCCCGGATCACCTCCACAGAAATCCACTTTGATAAAGTCAAAGTTCAGATCCTTGAAATACAAGTCGATATCCTCCTGGTCATGCCCGTACAGTCCCACTCCTTCTCCTATTTTGTCACCTCCCCAATAAGATGCACAAGTATTCTTTCCCGCATCGGAATAGATACCGGCTTTCAGCCCCTTGGCATGGATATAATCCACCACCGTACGCATCCCATTAGGGAATCGCGTGGGGTGAATTAACAAATTCCCTTCACTATCACGACCTCCAAAGAATCCATCATCTATATTCAAATAGATATATCCGGCATCTTTCAATCCTGTTGACACAATAGCATCCGCCTGCGACTTGATAATTGACTCACTGATTTGGAATCCGTATGCATTCCATGAACTCCACCCCATCGTAGGTGTCTCATAAGCAAACATCGTATGGTTCAACCATAGAAATTGCAACACAAAAAGGAATAGGACCTTGTAGTTTTTTCTCATAATATTATTTTTACTCATGTTCTATACATACAAAGAAAAAAAATACCGAAAAAACAACAAAATAAATCCATGTCTTTTTACACACCATTCTACTATTTATAATTTTTCACGATCTTTATTCTTTGGAAAAATCAAATACTTATCTTTGTAAAGAATACACTCTTTACAGAAACAAAAAACACCATTATGAACAACGTCCGTATGAACGAATCTGCCGAAAATATCGGTTTCGTTGAATGTAGAATAAAAGGAAGACCGGAAAAGTTCGTACTACAACTGACCTATCCACAATGCTTTTTCCAAGTACATGAGTTCAGAAACACTCAAGAATATATGGACACACTGGCAAAGAGCACAAACTGGGTGCACACACAAGTGGGTAGCCGCACCATGGCGCTAACCTTCAATGGATGTATGATGCACTATGACTATGACCAAACCAATGCAAGTGAACGAGCGAAACAACTCATAGAAACATTAAAAGAGGCTGCCAAATGGTATAATGATTTTTTGGCGGAATAAAATATAGACATTTGGGGTTTTGTTTGTTCTTCCATATTCATTAAATTTGCAAAGCCTACCGATCATTATACAGATAATACTGTTATACCTAATGATATAGTACAAGCAATATATTGGAATAATGGTAAAATAACTGATAGGTTAAACCCCAATATTACTAATTCCAACGTTAAGGGTGCAACTAAATACGCTAAAACATTTGAAGAACAAAAGATAATAAAATGAAAAATATAATACTTTATTCAATTATTACTTTACTAATAAGTATTTTTTATTTAAATAATTCATATGTACCAAAATTTAATGGTATTGATATTTCTCATCATAATCATGTAAATTGGAAGAAGATTAAAGGAGATTCAAATATTGAATTTTGTTATATTAAAGCAACTGAAGGTAAATCGTTTCGTGATCCAATGTGTTATAAACATTCAAAACAAGCGCACGATAATGGTTTACTTGTAGGGCTTTATCATTATTTTCGAATAGATGTCAGTGCTCAATCACAGTTTGAGAACTTTAAACGAATGTATAACAGTATTCCTTCTGAGTTGATACCCGTAATTGACGTGGAGGAAACTGGAAATAACTTTCGCAACATTTCAAATTTAAATAATAAATTAGAAGAACTTATTGCTCTTTTTGAAAAAGAATATGGTTGCAAACCTATTATCTATCTTGGTTCTTGGTGTTGCTGGAAGGTAATTCCTTCTATATATCAATGTCCTATATGGTTACGTTTTTTAAAGGTCTATCATTTTATTCCAAATACTACTATAAAACAAACAGCAATTATTGATAATTTAGATAGAAATTATTGTAAAGATATTAATAAAATAATATTAAAATAAATAATTGTGGTAAATGAAAATCTTTTTATTTCTCAATAATTAGAAATTCGTTGTGAATTGCTTTCAAAATAGTATCTTTGCAATATCAGCGACAACAAAGGTCGTACATACTTTTCATAACCTATAGTTGTGAAAACATTAGGTTCCCTCGTCCTTTAACGGGGGATTTTTCTTTCCCTGAATCAAGCAACATTACTCCATAAAACAAACGGTGACGGAAATTTTCATTTCCATCACCGCTCATTTTCATCGTGTTATTTGTATTGTTTGTGTGTTGTATTTATGCTTTCTGAATATAATCAACCAGCCATGCACCGACTTCTTTTGTGCCATACTTCTCACCACCTGCTACTTGTATTTCAGGAGTACGAACATTTGCATCCAAAGAAGCATCGACAGCTTGACGAATCAACGCACCTTCTTCCTTCAAATTGAAATACTCGAACAACATCGCTACAGAAAGAACTTGGGCAAGCGGATTGGCGATATTCAAGCCTTTTGCCTGTGGCCATGAACCGTGAATCGGTTCGAATACAGGTGTACTCTCGCCTGTTGAAGCCGAAGGTAAAAGTCCCATTGAACCACTGATGACAGAGCCCTCGTCGGTAAGGATGTCACCAAAGGTATTCTCCGTTACCATTACATCAAAGAATGTCGGTTCCTGAATCATACGCATAGCTGCATTGTCCACATACATATAGTCCGTATTTACCTCAGGATATTGCGGTGCCATCTCTTGTGCAATTTGTCTCCACAAACGAGAAGAAGCCAATACATTTGCCTTATCAACAACTGTCAAGTGCTTGTTGCGCTTCATAGCATATTCAAAACCCACCTTCAAGATACGTTCAATCTCCGGACGTGTGTAGTAATTGGTGTCGTATGCTTTCTCGTTGTCTTGGTATTTCTCTCCGAAATACATTCCACCTGTCAACTCACGGATGCAAATAAAATCTGCATTCTCAACAAGTTCGGCACGCAACGGTGATTTATGCACCAAACACTTAAATGTCTGTACGGGACGGATGTTTGCAAATAAACCCAACTTTTTACGCATCGCCAACAAGCCTTGTTCCGGACGAACTTTTGCTGTAGGGTCATTATCAAACTTTGGATCGCCCACCGCTGAGAACAACACCGCATCGGCATTCTTACATGTTTGGTATGTTGTTTCAGGAAATGGGTCACCCACTTCATCAATGGCATGAGCACCACAAATGGCATGCTCATAATTGACAGTGTGACCAAATTTCTCACATACGGCTGTCATTACATCCACTCCGACTGCGGAGATTTCAGGACCGATACCATCACCGGCCAAAACTGCTATTTTAAAGTCCATTACTTTATGTATTTTAATATTAACTATCCTTCTATCAAATTAAGCATTTTGATGGTTGCCTTAATAGCGGCTTCCGTTTGATCGGCATCCAATGCACGAGTTCGATATTGCTTTTCGTTATATGTCCATAGAATGCTTGTCTGCACAAGAGCATCGGTACGTCCTCCAGGTGGGATGGTTACCGTATAATTCTCCAACCAAGGGAATGGTCGTTGTAACTTATCGCGATAGACATGTCGTACTGCACGCATGAAAGCATCATACATACCGTCTCCCATAGC
>JAGBUF010000177.1 GCA_017630975.1 Paraprevotella sp.
CGGAAGTGCTGGCCACGACCGCACCAGAAGTGGTCTACGAATATATAAAGAGTGTCAGTTACCCCAACAATAAGGCAAAACATCTGGTCGGTATGGCACAAATACTGGTCAAAGATTTCAACAGTGAAGTACCATCGGATTTAAAAGACTTAACAAAACTACCGGGGGTTGGAAGAAAAACAGCCAACGTCATTCAAGCCGTTGTATATGACAAGGCCACCATGGCTGTTGACACTCATGTATTCAGAGTCAGCCATAGAATCGGGTTGGTATCGGAGCAATGCAGCACGCCTTATAGTGTAGAAAAACAATTGGTAAAATATCTGCCTGATAACATTATTCCCAAAGCACATCATTGGCTGATCCTACACGGGCGATATACATGTACTGCCAGACATCCCAAATGCGATGCTTGCGGATTGAAAATTGTCTGCAAACATTATCTAAAAATGAATTCAGCAAGGGTCGGCAATTAAGCTTTGATATTCCTTGCACAATTGAAGTAAAAAGCTTAATTTTGCAAAGAATGTGAATAGATTTTATAGTTTATTTTTAAAGATAAATAAGTTATGACAATTGACAATTACAAATTTGCCGGAAAAAAGGCAATTGTTCGTGTGGATTTCAATGTTCCACTCGATGAAAATGGAAACATTACTGATGACACCCGTATCCGTGGTGCATTGCCTACCTTGAAAAAGGTACTTGCTGAAGGTGGTGCTTTAATTATCATGTCACACATGGGCAAACCCAAAGGAAAAGTAAATCCTAAATTCTCATTGAGCCAAATCGTAAAGGCTGTATCCGAGAAATTAGGTGTTGAAGTACAATTCGCTCCTGACTGTGCAAAGGCTGCTGAGGCTGCTGCTGCATTGAAAGCCGGTGAAGTGCTTTTGTTGGAAAACCTCCGCTACTATCCTGAAGAAGAAGGCAAACCTGTTGGTATCGATAAAGAAGACCCTGCATACGATGAAGCTAAGAAGGCTATGAAGACTTCACAAAAAGAATTTGCAAAGACTTTGGCTTCATACGCTGACTGTTACATCAATGACGCTTTCGGAACAGCACACCGCAAGCACGCTTCAACAGCAGTGATTGCTGACTACTTCGAAGCTGATAACAAGATGTTAGGTTACCTGATGGAAAAAGAAGTAAATGCTGTTGACAATGTATTGAGCAACATCAAACGTCCATTTACTGCTATTATGGGTGGTTCAAAGGTTTCTACCAAGATTGGTATTATTGAAAACTTGATGGATAAAGTTGACAACTTGATTCTTTGCGGTGGTATGACATATACATTTGCTAAAGCTCAAGGTGGTACAATCGGCAACTCAATTTGTGAAGACGACAAATTGGAATTGGCACTTAACATTATTGCTAAAGCAAAAGAAAAAGGTGTTAATTTGGTTCTTGGTGTTGACTGCGTTGCAGCTGATGCATTTGCTAACGATGCAAACACTCAAGTTGTTCCTGCTAACGCAATTCCTGAAGGTTGGGAAGGTTTGGATGCAGGTCCTAAAACTCAAGTATTGTTTGCTGATGCTATCAAGAATGCAAAGACTATTCTTTGGAACGGTCCTGCAGGTGTATTTGAATTTGATAACTTTACAGCAGGTTCACGTGCTATCGCCGATGCTATTGCAGAAGCAACAAAGAACGGTGCATTCTCATTGATCGTTGGTGGTGACTCTGTAGCATGTATCAACAACTTCGGTATGGCTGACCAAGTGTCATACATCTCTACAGGTGGTGGTGCACTTCTTGAAGCTATTGAAGGCAAAGTGCTTCCGGGTATCGCAGCCATTAAAGGATAATCCGTAGAAGATCAATAAAAACAATAAAGGGCGACTTGTTCATACGGGTTGCCCTTTTTCTTCAAAATTAAAAATGAAAAAAACACCTTTTATCATCTTGCTCATTGGTTTGATAACAAGTGGATGTGTTTCAAATAATGGCAAGAACACAACAAACAAAACAGAAGATTCATTGTCGCTAAAAGTCGCATTGATGCCCACCTTGGACTGTCTACCATTCTATTACGCAGAAAAAAGTGGAATCAACAATAAATTAGGGCTGGACGTAAAACTTTATACATATAAAGCTCAAATGGATAGCGATACTGCTTTTGTTCGTCAACGTGTTGACGTCTGTTATACAGACTTGATTCGTGCTGCTCTATTACAAAGTAAGGGCACCCCATTGCACGTCATCATGAAAACCAATGGTCATCATGAACTCATGACGTCAAAAAGCAAGCGTATATCAAAAACAGAGCATTTGAAAGGAAAGATGGTGGCCATTGCTCGCCATTCCATAACTGACTTTCTACTGGATACTCTCATTTCATGTTCAGATATTGACCCAAGTATTGTATATCACCCACAAATCAATAACATCGTCCTGCGACAGGACATGATGAGGAACGCAACAATAGATGGCGCATTCCTGTCTGAACCATACATTACTCAGACCAAATTGGAAGGTCATAAAAGTATCATGGACTCAAGAACAATGGATATTGAACTCATGGCAGTCATGGTCAACAACAATGTATTGAAGGATGAGAGAAAAAACGAGCAGATCAGACTTCTTATAGAGGGATATAATCAGGCGGTTACGGAAATCAATAACAACACCTATCCTGACAGTATAAAAAAATACATCAGTCAATATCCCATAGAACAATACACGATTGACAGTCTGAAGATGCCCTACTACCAAAAAGCAACACCTATTGCAGATAAAGATATTCAAACAGCTATTCTCTTTTTAAGGAAACGCGAGTTGATTCATGAAAAATACAATGGTGATACTCTCTCCTACTCCCAATTTACACAACATTAAGCATGGACTACAAAAGTTTTGAATACCTATACAAAGACGCTCAAAAAGCACTGAATGATCATCACCTGATGGATGCACTCACGTGTTTGAATGGAATCCTATACAATATTGACGATGTTGAACTACACAACGAAAAGGACAGCATCTGCAATGACTATAATTTCATGCTCAATTTCTTTCAACAAGGAGGAACTGACTCCGGACGACTTGATGTGTATAGGAAAATCGTCAACAGAACTTATGTATTGCTTGATCGCTCCTCAAGAAAATTCAGATTAAAAAACTACGAAAAAACATACAGCAAACATTTCGCGAACACCACAGCGCAGGAAATAGAGGCTCCGATTCAACTTTTTAATAGGATATGGACGTCAGACATATATAAAACTACAGACAGAGAAGGATTACTATCACATTTCGACAATTTAAATACAGAAAGCCAATTACAAGTAGTCAGTGCAATCATGCTCAGTCTGCAAGAATATTTTGACTTGGAGAAGTTTAAAGTCATCATCCAATTCTGTCAACATTCCAATCCATACATAAGAGCAAGAGCCATTGTTGCCTTTGTCTGGATTTACATGCAGTATGTACATAGAATTGAAAACCAACCGGAGCTGAAGGAAGCCATCAGTATATTAGGAACTGATGCGAAATTCAAAAGCGAACTTAGCATCTTGCAAAAAGAACTTTTATTGAGTCTTGAAACTGCAAATGTGGAGAAGAAACTACAAAAAGACATATTGCCCGATTTACTGAGCGCAAAGGACATAAAAGATGCAAAAATAGATTTCACCTTCATTGATGATGAGTTATCCAAATCATTAGAAAATCCTTCATACAGTGATGTGGGAAATAAAAAAATGGCTAACAAGATGAAAGAACTCATCAATATGGGTAAAGAAGGAGTTGATATCAATATAGGTACATTTGCCATGTTGAAATCATTTCCTTTCTTCATGGAAATTGCCAATTGGTTTGCACCTTTTAATAGTAAACATCCGGAAGTTCAACAATTATTGGATTCGGAAAATCCATCCAACCCCATACAGATCCTGCTGAACACAGGTAATTTCTGCGACTCGGACAAATTCTCTCTTTGCATCATGCTAAAACTGATGCCACCAACACAAAGAGGAATGGTTTTGTCGCAACTGACAGCTCAATTTGATGGACTTGAAGAAGGAATAAATGATATCCAACCTGAAACCAAGAATATCAAAATAATTATCAGAAATTATCTACAAGACTTGTATCGTTTTTACAAGCTTCACCCCAACAGAAGTGAGTTCACTGACCCCTTCAAAATGGATTTACTGCTTACCAACTACAAGGAAATAGAACTGATTCTTGATACCCCTTCGTATTATGAAGAGTTGGTCACTACGCTCATCCAACGCAAACGCTATTCTGATGCCATTAGCTACTTGAACAAGATAAAAGATGTAAACAGTCAATTTGATTTGATACAAAAATTGGCATTCTGTCATCAAAAGATGGAAGACTATCAACAAGCCATCTCTTATTATGAACAGGCGGACCTGATACAACCGGACAACGAATGGGTGATTCAACAAATGCGTCTATGCTATTCTGCACTTCATTTATATCAAGGAGAGTTGAAATGTCTGACAAAATTAGAAAGAATAAACCCGAATGAACCAAAAATCTCCCTCCATATTGGTAGATGTCTGATGCAAATGGGTAAATATGAGGAAGCAGCCGGTCGTTTCTATGAAATGGAATACAAAGGTGAAAATGTACTTACATCAAGAAGAGCTATTGGTTGGTGTAATTTTAAGCTCAAAAAATTTGAACAGGCAGAAAAATATTACCAAAAATTGTCTGAAGATTCAAACGCAACATGGGAAGACCACCTGAATTACGGACATGTGCTTTGGGCTAACCATCAAACACAACGTGCGATAGAATTTTATAAAAAGTATATATCTTTGGTTCTGAAAGAAAAAAACACTGAACCTTTAAGAGCCTTTGACAAAGACAAAAAGGAATTATTAAAACAAGGTATACAAGAAGTGGATATTAACATGATGCGCGATATTCTTGCACAATTCATCATGTATAACGAAAACTAAATCAACGGGGCAAGGAAATGATATAACCACCCCATAAAACGACGTTTGAATGAACGTCGTTTTTTCCAATTATCCGGAGTGAGTAAAGTAGACTTTTGCTTGTCACTTTCAAAAATAGACTGTAACTCATTCGTCACGGTTTCATCAAAGATATAAGCATTCACCTCATAATCATATTTGATGCTCCTGCTATTCATATTGGCTGAGCCAAGTGTACAACACAGACTGTCGATCATCATTACTTTAGAATGATGGAAGCAATCTTCATAATAATAGATATCAGCTCCTCGCTTCATCAATCGTTTCGCATTGTAAGCTGAAACATCCGGGGTAACC
>JAGBUF010000178.1 GCA_017630975.1 Paraprevotella sp.
CATCCCTTTGTTTATGCCGTTTTTTCATCCTTCTATACCTTTTTCTTAAAACAACTATGATTCATGTGCAAACAGAACTAAAACACAAAGTCACTATTTTTTTGTTCTTTTATTTGCAGTTACCTACTATTCAAGTATATTTGCAAATTATAATAAACTGAACTTAATTGGTGATTGTTCTCTTATAGAGAGAGAAAACAAACTAACACAATAGAGAAACTAAAATTATATTAACCTATTTCTAATTTTTTAATCACATGAAAAGAAGACTACGAAACCTCTTGATGGCAGGAATAGCCATCTTGGGAAGCTGGAGTTACACTTCGGCTTACACTGTGGACGACTTGACATCCGCAGGTTGGACAAAAGTTGACAACATTGAGAATGTCGATGTTTCTGAAAATTTATTTGTTTTTGTAGACGCAGGTTCATCCAACTATCTTATGACAGACCCTGGGGATGGAGGAAGAGCTATTTACAAAAATATAGCAGACCCTACTACTAACAAACATTATGCATGGTTACTAGAAGGAGCTGGAGGCACATACGCTATCAAAGGCTCAGACAGCCGTTTTTATTTCAACACAGGTAGTGCTGGGTGGAACAACTACATGAGTGTTACTAATGATAATGCAAATTATATCTTCTCATTAGCTAATGGTAAATATTCAATAAAACGAACAACAGCCAATGAGTTCCTCGGCCCATGGAACGACAACGGTGCCGTTGCTAATGACGGAGAAGGTATTGCTGCAAATAAAGGTGAAGCTAAAGCCCCTGGTTTTTATATTTACTATATGTCAAAAGAGGACTTCTGGCCTACTCCAACAGATGAAGTAAAAGAATTACTGAGTACTGCAACACCGGAAAGTCCTGTTGACATAACACACCTCTTAACCAATTCTAATTTTTCGGAAGACGTCGCAATAGGTTGGAATCGCAAATCCCCTTGTAATTGGTATAATAGTAATGGTGTAGACGGAACTCGTTTTGTTGAATTTTGTGATTGGAATGCAGGTTCTTGGAATGGTTCAATATCGCAAACCATATACGGGATACCCAATGGAACATATAAAGTGAAAGCCGTAGGACAAGCCGCAAATTCAAATGTTACTGTTACCCTTACGGCAAATGGAGTATCTAATAATCTAAATTGCATAGGTGATACAGGTGGCAACGTTGCTATAGGCGGTGAAGTTGTAGCTGCTGGTAGTGGACATGCTGGTTGGCAGTATATGGAAGTAGAATGTAACGTAACAGACGGTACATTGAATGTTATCGGAAACGCGACCTCTAACTCACAATATCGTTGGGCTAATTTTGACTATGTTACAGTTTCGTGCCTTCAAGTTTTTGATTTATCCTCATATATCACTTTGTATGAAGAAGCTTTATCCAATGCACAAAACATGCTTACAACATCGGAACAGTTGGAAACTTCTGTCAAAACAGCTCTTAATACGACCATCAATACTTATAATAGCGTAGACCAAACCAGTCAAGTTGCATTGGAAGAAGCAATAGCAGCAATCAATACAGCAATCAACAACTGCAACACATCTATATCAGCTTACGCATCAGCAAAAGCATATCTTGATAAGATGGCTACTGCACTTGAGGGAACGAATGTATATACCCAAGATGCTTATGACGAAAAATATGGTACATGGTTGGCAGAATATAATGCCGGAACGTTAGCCACATCCACTGCAAGCACTTTGAATGCTGATATGGCTTATAACACAGGATGGCACGCAGCTAGCAACATTGACGACATACTTCTTTCTACGTGGACTATTGGTGGAACAAAAGCATACGATTTTAATACATCTTTATACATCAACACATGGTCGACAGAAGGTGCCACCGACGGTTCTGAGTTCCTTGCTCCGTTCTTTGAGTATTGGGTAGGAGATGGCGATGTACTTGCTGCAAATAACATCCAATCTACCATTACAGGTTTAGAACCCAATGCCACATATTCATTCACTATTCGTGCACGTGTTCGCCAGACTAACAATAAAACGAAGATTGAGAATGGTATCACCATGCAAGTTGGCAATGGTACTCCGGTAGATATCAGTTCAGGAGCGCAGTTCAGTACATCTCAATTCTTTATTGGAAACTTTAGTGCAGTGGGTCAAACCGATGCCGAAGGAACATTGACTACCACCATCACAGTGGCTGCAAACAGCAACATTTCATGGTTGTCATTCTACAACGCAAAATATACAGAGGGCGAAGACTTATCTGCTTACATTGCTGACTACGAATTTGCTCTCGCCAATGCACAAACAGCATTGACTAAAAACATGGATCCAAAATTACGCTCTAATTTACAAGATGCCGTAAATACATACTCATCTGTAGATACCACCGACAAAGCTGCTTTGATTGCAGCCAAAGAGGCATTGGAAGCAGCTAACAACTCAGACATCGCTAAGAGTATTGCTGAACTTGAATGCTCAAGTATTACAGGATGGAGTAAAACCGGAAATAGTGCCATTTTGCAAGTTAACACATGGTCCACTGAAGGTGGAACCGATGGCTCGAACATGACCACTCCTTTCATAGAAAATTGGCAAGGAAAAGAAAACGGTGCTTTGGGTGACGCTGTCATTACTTATACTTTAACCGATCAGGCTCAAGGTTACTATAGAGTTTCTGCCTTGATTCGTTCCTTGAACGAGAATGGTGGAGCAGCTCCGGCTGGTACATTTATCTTCGCGAATACTGCCATTGAGCGTGCTTATAATGGTACAGCTTGTACCAACGGTGTATATGACGAACCGGAAGTTTATGGCTATGTAGGCGCTGACGGCAACTTGTCTATCGGTATCAAGATTATCCGCGGTAACGTGAACTGGGTTTCATTCAAGAACTTCAAAGTAGAGTACGTTGGTACTACCCTCACAGCTGAAATGGTTAGCAACTTGACAGAAGAAGCTCCGTCGTTCACATACAACGTAACGGCTCAAGCGACTCTTGACGCAGCTGTCAACGCACTTTCTTCTTTGACCAACGACAACTACGTAGCAGCAGGTTCAGCTATTGAAACGGCTTACCATGAAAGAGATATTGACTTGAGTGGGTTGAATACTGCTATCGCAGATGCTGAAGCTGAAGCAAATGGTAAGGTTCTTGGATTCGCTGCAGGCGAGTATGCTCCTTATAATAATATTGAGGTTATTACTGCCCTTGCAACAGCTAAAGCCATTGACCAAACAACTGTAACTGACCAAACCATAATCATTAATGCGATAAATGCATTGTCCACTGCTTCATGGACTGAGAACACAGAAGAAATGAATGCCATTTATGACGGTTCGTTTGAATACGCATACTCTACCAGTGGTAACGTTAAACCATTCGGATGGCATGCTGATGGTGATCGCGACAATGCTACAAACGTTCGTTATATGTGGGACGCTGCAACCAACGCAGGATTGAATGCTACGTCTACAGGTAAGGCGCTGTTCACTAAGTATGAAGCATATTATGGTCAAGAAGAAGGTTACACCATGCCATTGAAGGCAAACACCATCTATGAGTTGACATTCGTTTACGGCGGATGGAACGATTGTAAAAGAGATGGTTACGTAACCATGACCGATCCAAACGGGGCAAACATTGAGGTAACAGTAAGCAGATTGCCACTTGACGCAGTTAACGGACACCAAGACGCATCTGTATGGAAGAGTTACAAAGCAAGATTCCAAACAAGCGATGCAGGTAATTACGTTCTCGGATTACGTAAAGACAATGACGTTTCTACAGTACAAAGTCAATACGTTTATGGTGACATGAAGTTGTTTACCGCTAAGGCTGAAAATATTGACTTTACCTTCAAGGCAGACTACGGAACATTGATTCTTCCGTTCGACGCGGATTTACAGGAAGGTATGGAAGCATACACTTGTTCCGAAAAAGAGGATAATGGATTTACATTAAGTCTGACACCAGCAGAAAGTTTCGCAGCCAACACTCCGTACATTGTTAAGAAGACAGGTGCAACTACCGACTATACATTTAGCGGCATCGCATTCAGTCTCGCCGACAACTATACCGAAGGTTTATTGACCGGAACACTCGTTGACATGATAGCTCCTATAGGTTCATTGGTATTGCAAAACCAACCGACCGGTTTAGGTTTCTATGGTGTAGAGACAAATAATATTACAGTAAAAGCCAACCGCGTATATGTCACAGAGGAAGCAGCCGGCATCAATGTTCAAACCTTATTGTTACCAGGCATCGAATCCGGTATCAATGACACAAAAGTAGCGGATGCAACAGTAGATGTTTATACCATTGATGGCATAAGAGTGAAGAAATCTGTTAATGCAACAGAAGCTCTTCAAGGTCTGAGCAAGGGTCTTTACATTGTAGGAGGAAAAAAAGTAGTAAAATAATCTATTAAACGTATTGTTATGGAAAAGACTCAATATATCAGTCCTGAAACTATGATTTGCAACATTGAAACACAAAACATGCTGGCACTTTCAGCTATTGATGGTGGTGTTGCAGACGAGAACTACGAAGTTCTAATCAACGAGAACAAATTTACAGATATTTGGGGAAACGAATTGTAAAGTAAACAATTATCATGATAAAGTCCGCTCTTCGCTTGAAGAGCGGACTTTTTATATACTCCTCTCCCTCATTAAGAATGCGTAACCACACACATTTGTATCTGTGATGAACGACAAAACATTCTGCTACATCCAATTATCATCAAAAAAGGTGCGTCCCCACGGGAACGCACCTCATTATATTAGGAATTCAAATTGATTATTCCTCTTCTTCTGCATCAAGGACAGACTTACGATTCGCCATCAAGCGATCATAATCTTCCTTGCTACCTACTACAATCTTACCAAACTCGCGAAGACCTGTACCTGCCGGAATCAAATGACCGCAGATCACATTCTCCTTCATACCTTCAAGCTTGTCAGACTTACCATTGATTGCTGCATCGTTCAACACCTTTGTGGTTTCCTGGAAGGAAGCCGCAGACATAAAGCTTGAAGTCTGCAATGCTGCACGAGTGATACCTTGCAAAATTTGAATAGATGTAGCCGGCATCGCATCACGAACTTGTACCAAACGCAAATCTTTACGTTTCAAGGTAGAGTTCTCATCGCGCAATTTACGTGCAGTCACAATCATACCCGGTTGCATTACCTCTGAGTCACCGGCGTCAACAACGACTTTCTTTCCCCAAATTCTATCATTTTCCTCAGAGAAATCAAGTTTGTCTACAATTTGCTGTTCCAAGAAGCGGGTATCTCCCGGTTCATCAATTTGTACCTTACGCATCATCTGACGAACAATTACCTCAAAGTGTTTGTCATTGATCTTCACACCCTGCATACGGTATACATCCTGAATCTCGTTCACAATGTATTCTTGTACGGCAGTAGGACCCTTGATAGCCAAGATATCAGCCGGTGTAATCGCACCATCAGACAAAGGAGTACCTGCACGCACATAGTCGTTCTCTTGTACGAGGATCTGCTTTGACAGAGGAACAAGATACTTCTTCACCTCACCCAATTTGGAAGTGATGGTAATTTCACGGTTACCACGCTTCAATTTACCCAAGGTAACCTCACCATCGATTTCAGAAACAACAGATGGGTTAGACGGGTTACGAGCTTCGAACAACTCGGTCACACGAGGAAGACCTCCGGTGATATCGCCTGCCTTTCCGACAGCACGTGGAATCTTCACCAATACATCACCGGCTTTCACCAATTGATTGTCCTCTACAGACAAACGACCACCGATAGGGAAGTTGTAAGTACGGATCAATTCGCCATTCTCATCAAGAATATGCGCAGAAGGAACCTTAGCCTTATCCTTAGATTCAATGATAATCATCTCACGGAGACCTGTTGTATCGTCCGAATCCACACGATAGGTAACACCCTCAATCACATCTTCAAATTGGATTCTACCGGCTGTTTCTGTTACGATTACAGCATTAAATGGATCCCATTTAGCCACCATATCGCCCTTCTTCACCTTGTCACCCTCATTGAAGTACAGTGTAGAACCATAAGGAACGTTCTGTGCAAGAAGAACAATATCTGTATTCACATCAACGAAACGAACTTCTGCCAAACGGCCAACAACCATCTTCGCAGGATTTCCCATTTCGTCAATGATGTCTACTGTACGCAACTCATCAAATTCTATCTTAGAATCATATTTTGCCATGATAGTAGCATTGGCTGCTGCATTTGAAGCCACACCACCGGCGTGGAACGTACGGAGTGTCAACTGTGTACCCGGCTCACCGATAGACTGTGCCGCAATAACTCCGACAGCCTCACCTTTCTGTACCATACGGCTGGTCGCCAAGTTACGTCCGTAACACTTCATACATACTCCCTTCTTGCTTTCACAAGTCAATACAGAACGGATTTCAACGCTCTCTATTGGAGAGTTCTCGATGGCTTGAGCATTATCTTCTGTAATCTCTTCTCCAGCCTTGACAATCAATTCACCTGTAGAAGGATTGATAACATCATGTACTGATACGCGACCCAAGATACGCTCATACAATGAAGAAATCACCTTATCACCGTTCTTCAAAGCTGTACATACCAAACCACGCAA
>JAGBUF010000179.1 GCA_017630975.1 Paraprevotella sp.
AGCTCACACTTGTAGGTATAATCATACTGCACATCTTACGAAAAGACATTCAGTCATCACATACACTACAAGAGGAACAACTTTCAAACTTCTCGCCCATTCACTTGTATGAAATTTTCCAGATTTCAGACGGGTCAAAGTCAAATGTTATTCTCAAAGTAGTAATCCTTACTGTAAGGAACTATCCACAAAGATACATTTTTTTTGAAAGTATTTCCATTGTGAACTGTTTTTTTTGCAAATTAAGTTAAATATGAACGAACGACACCGGTCCAAATTGGTCCTTTTGCCTAAAGCAGATACTTTTTTCCGGAGAACATGAACGAGGATAGATATAAAGTCAAGAGGATTGTGTAAACCTGAAGATTTCAGCAACTACATCATCCACTTCATCCGACAAGGAGAGTATCATATTCTTGTATTTACCAGTTTTGACCATCTGCTGCAAGAAAGGATAAACAGGTATTTCCTCTGTCCAATAATGACTATCAAGGAACGCCATCGGACTGGCATAACCGAAACTTAAATAATGATTCTGCACCGCATCCTGGAATATCTCTTGCATGGTTCCCGCACTTCCGGGCGAATAAATAATTCCACCCATTGCAATGGTTAAAATGCCATCCTCACGTATCGCATTCTCAAAGTATTTAGCGATATGGGTGGCAAAAGGAGTTGCCGGTTCATGCCCATACAACCATGTTGGTACGCCTAAACTGATACAATCCTTTTGAGGAAACATCTCACGTACACTGAAAGCGGTATCCAACCAATACTCATCTTTATACGCAGGAGCTTTGGCAAGCACATTCAAAGCGGTTGTAATATCTTTATCTGTTCGTCCAGACATCCAAGCGCCCAAATGCGTAGCTTCCATAGCGCCGGGCCCTCCCCCACTGACCATGAGATACCCCCTCTCTGTCAGCGTCTTGCTGATACGCACAATCTTGTGATAAGCCTCATCGGTACGGAGTAGTCCATGACCACCCATGATGCCCACAACGTTGCGTTCGTCAAACTGCGATAAAAGGTCGTGCATGGCACTGCTGATGGAATGGTCATGTAAAGTTCGTGCCAAAGTCTCCTTGACGTCGGTGGCTCTTTTGCCCATCTTCAGATAATGACGATACACTTGAGCATCATAGCATTCTTCATAACTCTCAGGCTCACCCATACGATAGCCATGATACAGCGTTTCGGGGGTGTAGAGGGTGTTTCTAAAACTGTTATACGGCACATCAATCTTGGAAAAGACAAAATCGGTATAGTTAATCTGTGACTTCATCTTACGGGTGAGCGTGCAGCCCATAAAAAGACAATCAAGATACATATACTCTTCGGCAAGGGTTATCCCCTCTTCTTCTAAAGACTTAAAGTCAATATTCTGGAAACAGCAACGACTGATGTTACCGCCTCTGAACAATAATTCTCTTAATTCGTCTGTAGTCTCCACCTCATGATAAGGCAACAAACGCCCTCTGATCTCATCCCTAACTGTCATAATCCTATTCGTCTTGATGCGTAACAAAGTTAAGAATAATACGAGAAGAAAAAATATTCTCATCTACAAAAAC
>JAGBUF010000180.1 GCA_017630975.1 Paraprevotella sp.
GACGCTCTCGTCAAAAAGGAGGAACGGGTCTTGGATTGGCGATTGTTAAACATGCTGTGCAATTTCACGGGGGCTTGATAGAAGCAACCAATAGACCCGACGGAGGTCTGCGGTTTGAATTTACTTTGCACAAGTAATTTGTCGCGAAGAATTATTTTTGTATCTTTCTTATGAAAGAAATGAATCCCAATTGCTAACATAGAAGTCTGAAATTCGTTTATGACTCAAATCAATACTCGTCCGGCTACGGTAAAAGATGCTCCGTTCATAGCTCTTGTGGTGGCAATGGCTATCCATGATGAGGTGACATTGCATAAATATTGTGGTGAAGATTATCTCAGCGTACTGACATCTGTTGCACGTGCTGAAAGAACACAATACAGTTGGCATAATGCAATTATTGCTGAGTGCGTAGGTCAGGTAGTGGGTGCAGTTGTTGGCTACGATGGTGCGAGGTTAAAAGAACTGCGAAATGGTACGTTTGCGGTATTACGAGAATGTGTGGGTGGGGTTCCTAATATGGTTGATGAAACTGAGGCAGGTGAATATTATCTTGATTCGTTGGCTGTATTGCCCGAATACCGAGGAAAAGGAATAGGTGCTTGCTTGCTCCATGCGTTTTGTGAGAGAGCTTTTTCTGAAGGCGCTGAACGAGTGGGGTTGATTGTTGATATTGACAATCCTAATGCAGAAAAACTATATGTTGCACAGGGTTTTGAGTATGTTGGAGAACGTATCTTTTTAGGACATCAGATGCGGCATTTACAAAAGTGTAATAAGAAGTGAAATTTTTAAGAAAGTAGATTTATCCCGAAAAGTAATGATAGAACATTTATTAGAACCATTAGTTTGCGAACGTTTCCGTAATGACGAGCGTTATCGTGAAGGACATCTACGAGTGGTGAATGCGTTGCCCGGAAGGCGAGTGTTGGGACTTCATTCACCGGAAATGAAACAAGTAGCCCGACAAATTTCAAATGAAGGATGCGATGTGTTTTTATCCAACGGAATGTGTCAAAGATGTAAGAATGGCACTGAGGTGATTTCTTGTTTTGAAAGAGAAAATCATGATTCTCTTTGTTACGAAGAAATTGTAATATGGGGTTATCTGATTAATCTTGAACAATGTAACCTGGCTCAACGTTTTTCTCTTTTGGAATATTATGTGCCAGTGATGGATAATTGGGCGGTATGTGATACCTATTGTGCTCATGCTAAGTGGATGAAGCGTGCTGAAAAAAATATTTTATGGGCATTTCTCCAGCGATGGTTCTATTCCGGATTTGAATTTGAAGTACGTTTTGCTGTAGTGGTGTCAATGTGTTATTTCCTTGATAAAGATTGGTATGAGCGGGTTTTTCAGCGAATCAATCTTCTTGATTTTGCCTATATAAAGTCTGCGTATACAACGGTAAAAGGAAAACTAAAAGTAGCTCAGGAAGGTACAGTGCATGGAGAAGAACCCTATTATGTGCGTATGGCAGTAGCTTGGTTGTTGGCAACAGCTTTAGCCAAGTTCCCTATTGAGACGAAGGCTTTTGTTTGCGCATCTAAATTGCCTGCTGATGTCATTCAACTCTATGTCCGTAAGGCTCGTGAATCTTATCGTACTCGAGACGTTAAGGCAATTGACTGATATCTTAAGGTTCGGATTTTCTCTCTGAACCTTGTTGCTTTCTCATTTGGTACAGTTGATATGAATTGTATAAATTATGCCAAATGCTGTAGAAACCACCGGCAATGGAAGTGACAGGTGTCATGAAAGTGTATGCCAACCAAATGGCAAAAATGGTGTTCTTTTGTCCCAATGATTGTCCGGCACTGATTTCGTCATGATAATGAGCACCTATCCTTTTGCCAATGAAGAACTGCAAGGCGCAACAAACCAATGAAATGCCTGCAATTCCAAATTGATAAACCATTGGTACATGACTGTGTACGATGCTTCTGGTGGTTAAAGCAATAGCAATGGCTAAAGCAACCAACCAAATGTAGAATGCCAAATCTTTACACTGCAGTATCACACCATGTATGCTGGGGAACCACTTTCTGAGCATCATGGCAGTAATAAGAGGGCAAAGCAGTAATGGAAACACTTTAGCCAATATCATTGAGAATGAGGTAACGAATGTCATACCATGGTGAGAATGTATCAGTGGTATGAAGATGGGAATGACAATGGCAGTAACAATATTGATGAGAATGATGTATGAAGTTAGGCTTGTCGTATTCCCCCCTAATTTACCTGCAATGACAGTTGCTGCTGTAGCTGTTGGACATATCATACATAACATGGCACCTTCAATGATAACTCTGCCTGTGATTTCAGGAAAGAAAGCAATACATAAAGTGAGGAGTGCGAAACTGCCGGATTGAATCAAGAGTAACCATAAGTGCCACATCTTAGGACGTAAATCATTCAGACTGATTTTGCAAAAAGTGATGAACAGCATGGCAAAAATCAGAATCGGTTGCAGAAAACTGATTAGACTCGTTACAAAAGGCTTTGTAGGTGCCAATGCCGGAATATTGCTATAAATGAAGTAGGAGAGTGCCCCTGTAATCATGGCTATGGGCAAGGACCAGTTTTTGATGAATTGTATGATTGACATCTTCTATGATAGTGATTACTGCTGCAAAGGTACTGTTTTTGAGGGATGCAACGTCCATTAGCATAAATAAAATTTGTGCGGATTAGGTATTTTGTATAATTTTGCATCGCTATGCTATTAATTATACGAGTGAAGTATAATTGGTGGTTTTTGTAAGTTTTATTTATATTTATTATTAGATGAATTTATATATTCGTTATTTTGACGAGGAATGTGTGGTAAATTCCGCAGAAGAGGCTTTTGATTTTTTATCTTCATTGTCTGGTGTTACATTAGATGAAGCCATGATGAATGATTTGCGTGAGTATATTGAAAGTCCAATGCCTTACCCAAAACGTTATAAAGTACGTCCTCGTGTTTATTTTATTGTCATCAAAACTACGGCCACCACATTGGCTGAGTTCAAGATGAATGGTGGTAAAGGACAGGTAATAGAGGGAATGGTTACAGAGGGAGCAAACAGTACGGCTTCAACTGATCTTCCCGGTTGGTATGAAGGTGAAATCCTTTTTAAACGAGTTATCCCTATTCCCGGTACAGGAAAATTTCAGTATCAGGATACCCACTTCAAAGCAAGATGTAAGGCGCACAACCCACAAGAATGTTATGATCGTATCGTAGAGCATTTGCGTTCGCGTCAGGATGTTGATATGCGGAGTCAATTTCCGTCTATCAAAGGAAAGAATTTCACTTGTTCATATCTGGGAATGAACCCCGAACAGGAGGGTTAATTCAGATTCATCAGTAAGTTTTAAGATAATCAAAGGGGCACAACACATCAAGTGTGAAGTGCCCCTTTGATGGTTCTTCGGTATATTCCTTATTGGATGACTACCTTTTGACGATTCACGATGTAAATACCCTTTGGCAGACCAGCAATTTGCTTATGGCCATTTACAATGGTTTTTTCTATCAACTTGCCGTCAATCGTATAGATGAAAACATTGATATCCTTGTTGGTTGTTGAAGTGATATAAAGGATACCGCCATTGCTCCATACGTTGAGTTCAGGTTGAGA
>JAGBUF010000023.1 GCA_017630975.1 Paraprevotella sp.
GTTGAGACACAGCCGATGGAGATTCATAAGGACTTGACATATCCAAATATCGGTCCGCGTGATTCTTATTTGTTGTTCCATGAGGAATTGGAATCATTGGTGAAGAATTTCCCTACCATCAAACGCGCTCGTTTCTGGATGACTTTCGGTCAGGAGTATCTTACTCACTTGCGTGTGATTCAGAATATCGGTATGGCACGTATCGATGAGGTGGATTATAATGGAGTGAAGATTGTGCCACTGCAGTTCTTGAAAGCGGTTCTTCCTAACCCACAAGACTTAGGTGAGAATTACGAGGGAGAAACAAGTATCGGTTGCCGTATCCGTGGTTTGAAGGATGGTAAGGAACGTACTTATTATGTATATAACAACTGCAGTCATCATGAGGCATACCTTGAAACCGGTATGCAGGGTGTCAGCTATACAACAGGTGTACCTGCAATGATTGGTGCCATGATGTTCCTGAAGGGTATTTGGAAGAAACCGGGAGTTTGGAACGTAGAGGAATTTGATCCGGATCCATTCATGGAAGAACTGAACAAGGACGGTCTGCCTTGGCATGAAGTGTTTGATGGTGATTTGGAGTTGTAAGCAAATAAAGATAAGACTATGGCAAAAAAAGAAGAAATAGTAGCAGCAGGGGGTAATAGCGAGAAACTGAAGGCTCTCCAAGCTGCCATGGACAAGATTGAGAAGAACTTTGGTAAAGGCTCAATCATGAAATTGGGCGATGATCATGTAGAGCAGGTGGATGTGATTCCTACTGGTTCTATTGCTTTGAATGCAGCTCTTGGCGTAGGCGGTTATCCAAAAGGTCGTATCATAGAAATTTATGGTCCGGAAAGTTCCGGTAAGACCACTTTGGCCATTCATGCCATTGCCGAGGCACAGAAGGCTGGCGGTATTGCTGCGTTCATCGATGCCGAACATGCTTTCGACCGTTTCTATGCGGCAAAATTGGGTGTGGATGTGGATAACCTTTGGATTTCACAACCCGATAACGGTGAACAGGCATTGGAGATTGCAGACCAGTTGATTCGTTCGTCTGCCATCGATATCATTGTCATTGACTCTGTTGCGGCTTTGACGCCGAAAGCGGAGATTGAGGGTGATATGGGTGACAATAAGGTGGGTCTGCAGGCCCGTTTGATGAGTCAGGCATTGCGTAAACTCACTTCAACCATCAACAAAACCAATACCACATGTATCTTCATCAACCAATTGCGTGAGAAGATAGGAATTATGTTCGGTAATCCGGAAACCACAACCGGTGGTAATGCCTTGAAATTCTATTCAAGTGTGCGTTTGGATATCCGTCGTGTAACGAGCATCAAGGATGGTGACGAGGTAATCGGTAACCAAGTGCGTGTGAAGGTGGTGAAGAACAAGGTGGCTCCTCCGTTCCGTAAGGCTGAGTTTGAAATTACCTTTGGTGAGGGTATTTCAAAGATTGGAGAGATTGTAGACCTGGGAACTGATTTCGGAATATTGAAGAAGAGCGGTTCATGGTATAGCTACAACGATACCAAAATCGGTCAGGGTCGTGATGCAGTGAAGAATATGTTGAAGGACAACCCGGAACTGTGCGAGGAGATAGAAGCACAAATTGCACAGGCGATGCAAGAGGCTGCGGAATAATCATACATTAAATATTAAAAGGTGGCAATGTCCGATAGTGATATTGCCACCTTTTGTTATTGGGTTTCAGAAGTTAAATCCGGCTCTGATATATCCAGAGAATTTTGAACGGTCACTATATTGGAGCGTTAATCCGACAGGACCGAAAAATGTGCGTAAGTCGTATTTGATTGCGCCACCCCACGCATGATAGCCTTTTTCCTCATTCTTCCCGAAACTGTTCTTGAAGAAATGTGCCCATTCGTCGGAGGTCAATCCTACGTTGAAGATACCGCTGACGTAATGTCTTTTCCCAATACGTTGTCGGGCTTCAACACCGGCTATCACCAATGTTTTTCGGGAAACCTCAAAGTAGTTGATACCATAGAAGGGGATTTGCTGTTTGAAATATTTCCCTCTTTCCTGGCCGCCCAAGGTGTTCATTTCCGCCAGGGTGTTTTCTGTGGTGATGTATCGTCCTTCAATTCTTGGAACAAAAGTGAAACGTGAGTTGAAAGAGAAGGCACCGCTCCAATGGAGTTCTGCCACATGGTATGTCTTTTTATGTTTGTTGAACGGGACAGCATAGTGGTATTCTGCATCCATGGAGTAACCTTTGGTGGGGAAATATGCATCGTTCATGGTGTTGATGATGTATTGTGCACCGAGCATGATGAAGTTCTCCTTCTCGATGTCAAGTGTCATGTTGTTCACGCGGCTATAGAGGAACGAACCATAGTTATAATGTTGGAACTGTCCGCCCATTCTTAATGTCATGATTTTCCAACTTTTGGTGAATCCGGCTTTTGCCGAGTGATTGTTAAAGTCTACGTTGTAAGAACGGACTCCCTTTCTGTATATCTTGAAGTCATCATAGGTGTAGCGGTAACCGGTGGCGAAATTCCATCCTTTTCCTAAATGCAGGTTGTACTGTATATCACCATATACTTGTTTTCCCAGACGCAGAGTGATGCCCATGTGGTGGTTTTTCTTCAATCCTTTCGATATCTGTCCGTTGAAAATGAGGGATGCCAGTTCCTCGTTGTCAAATCGGAACCCTACGTTGATGGAACTCGTTGGAGTCTCACCGACAAGTGTTTTTAGTGATGCGGACTGTTCTTTTGTGTTGGGAATCGCCCCTATATTATAATAAGGTGGAGTGGAGCGTGATATGAGGTGGTGGTTTTTGAACTGCTTGCCGATTTTCCGGAGTTGCTCCATTTGGGTGCGTGCAGCATTTTCGCCCCTGTCTATCAGCGTATCAATGGCTGTTGTCGTAAAACTAGCGGTATTATAACCACTCACATTCACCTTGATATATACATTGGAGTTCTCAATATTGATATCTTCTTTGTTTTTTCCTTGTAGGTCAATAAGTTGACTGAGTTGTGCAAGGATACTCCCTTGCATTTCTTTTGCGTTTTTCATGGGGTCTTGCACATCTACGCCGATGATAATATCGGCACCCATTTCCCGAGCGATATCTACGGGATAGTTGTTGACAAGTCCACCGTCAATCAGTAGTTGTCCATCAAATGAGATAGGGGCGAAGACTCCCGGTATTGACATGCTGGCGCGGAGGGCTATGGGCAACACACCGCTTTTGAATACCACCTCCTCTCCGGTGACCAGGTCCTGAGCGACACAGGCAAAAGGAATAGGCAGTTTGTCAAATCGGATGGAGTCGTGATAACCTTGAGTCAATTGCCAGAGCATATTCCCAATGTTTCTACCTTTGATAACACCGCCACCAATCAAGTCTTTAGGTTTTTCAAAGAAGGGGACAGATAGAATATATTGTGATTGCTGTTGGCGTGCCTGTTGTGTCATGAGTTTCGGATTGGTTTTGTCGCTCAGCATCATGTTCCAGTTCTGTGCCATGACGATGCTGTCCAACTGTTCCGGAGTATAACCTATGGCATATAATCCACCGATGATACTTCCCATGCTTGTACCTACGATAACATCAATAGGAATGCCGGCTTCCTCTATTACTTTCAGGGCACCGATATGTGCCGTTCCTTTTGCGCCACCGCCACTCAGTACAAC
>JAGBUF010000181.1 GCA_017630975.1 Paraprevotella sp.
AGGAAGTGCGCAATGCTATCGTCAACGGCGAAGGCGTACAACTCATGGACGAACCAGCAACACAGACTTACCCGATGCCCTTGTTCCTTGCAGGAAAGGACGATGTATATGTAGGTAGAATTCGTAAGGACTTAGCGAACGAGAATGGTATGACATTGTGGGTCGTAGGTGACCAAATCAAGAAAGGAGCCGCCCTCAATGCTGTTCAGATAGCAGAATACCTCATCAAGGTAGGCAATGTAAAATAAACCACTATGCTCATAAAAGAAGCGCCCGAACATTCAAAAGTTCGGGCGCTTCTTTATCAGTATTATACGAGATTTACTTCCATTAAGGCACCGTCGTACCAGCTTTATAGAATGCCGCCATGTTAACCCTGAACGTCAAGGTCGAGTAGGGCAACACTGTCCCACTCTCTTTAGCACCATAAGCCAATTCGGCAGGCATATAAATGCACCATGAATCGCCTACATGCATATATTGGAGTGCTGTAGCAAATCCTGCAACGGCATCAGATACACCCATCTTCACCGGCACAGCCACAGCGGGGTTCAACTCACCTATATAGGACTGAGAGAACACCTTCTCTTCCTTTTCACCATACACATTCTGTACCGGCATCAGCGTACCACGGTAATGCACTCTGACAGTGTCCGACCACTTGGGTGACTCCTCACCGACACCCCGTTGCTCTATCTTCACACAAATAGAATCTGTCGTTCCGCCATGTGCCATAGGCGCCTTATTGGTGGACTTGTACATTCGCCATTCACAATGCGACTCCCATTCATCTCCATAAGTGGTTTTGGCCTCGGCTATCGCTGTTCTTGCCTGTGCCGCCACCTGCATGAAATAGTCCGCATTACGCGCTGGCCAGTTGGCATACGCATCATATGCATCGTTCTCCTCGCTACACGATGAGACTCCCAATGTCACAAGCAATGCCAAGGTCCAATAAATGAATGTGAATCTTTTTTTCATGAAACAGACGTTGAATTACATGATTTTCTTCAACAAAGAAGTAATGCTCACCTTATCCTCAATAATACCACGCAACTCGTCGATGCTGACACGCTTCTGCTCCATGGTATCGCGATAACGCAAAGTGACTGTATTATCTTTCAACGAATCGTAATCAACAGTCACACAGAACGGAGTACCCACTGCATCTTGACGGCGGTAACGCTTACCAATAGAATCCTTTTCATCATACTTACAGTTGAAGTGGAAGCGTAAGCTATTGATAATCTCATGCGCCTTCTCTGGCAGACCATCTTTCTTCACCAACGGCATTACCGCCAACTTTACCGGTGCTAATGCTTCCGGCAAACGCAATACTACGCGAGTCTCACCATTCTCCAGTGCCTCCTCTTGGTAGCTGTGACACATGATGGACAGGAACATACGATCCACACCGATAGAAGTCTCTATCACATACGGAGTATAACTTTCATTGGTTTCGGGATCGAAGTACTCAATCTTCTTGCCACAATATTTAGCGTGCTGACTCAAATCGAAGTTGGTACGGCTATGAATACCCTCCACCTCTTTGAAGCCGAACGGCATACGGAATTCCACGTCAGAAGCAGCATTAGCATAGTGTGCCAACTTCTCATGGTCATGGAAACGATAGTTCTCGGCACCGAATCCCAATGCTTGATGCCATGCCATACGAGTGTTTTTCCATTTCTCAAACCAATCCAATTCTGTTCCC
Organism: Paraprevotella sp.; assembly: GCA_017630975.1. Taxonomy (GTDB): domain Bacteria; phylum Bacteroidota; class Bacteroidia; order Bacteroidales; family Bacteroidaceae; genus Paraprevotella. The sequence goes on from JAGBUF010000181.1 coordinate 1,715, forward strand.
GGTTTCACGAAGAACTGCATCTCCATCTGCTCGAACTCACGCATACGGAAGATGAATTGACGAGCTACAATCTCGTTACGGAAAGCCTTACCGATTTGTGCGATACCGAAAGGCAATTTCATACGACCGGTCTTCTGTACGTTCAGGTAGTTCACGAAGATACCCTGAGCAGTCTCAGGACGCAAATATATGGTAGAAGAACCTTCAGCCGTTGAGCCGACTTCTGTTTTGAACATCAGGTTGAACTGACGCACATCGGTCCAATTGTGAGTACCGCTGATAGGACAAACGATACCTTCGTCCAAAATGATTTGTTTCAACTCGTTCAAATCACCGGCATTCATAGCATCACTATAACGTTGGTGCAATGCATCACGCTTCTGTTGGTTTTCCAATACACGAGCGTTGGTCTCGCGGAATTTTGCCTCATCAAAACTGTCACCAAACTTCTTGGCAGCCTTCGCCACCTCCTTGTTCATCTTGTCCTCGTACTTAGCAATTTGGTCCTCAATCAACACATCCGCACGATAACGCTTCTTACTGTCGCGATTGTCAATCAAAGGATCATTGAAAGCATCAACGTGACCGCTGGCTTTCCATGTAGTCGGGTGCATGAAGATGGCTGCATCAATACCCACGATATTCTCGTGCAACAGCACCATACTCTGCCACCAATATTGCTTGATATTATTTTTCAACTCCACGCCATTCTGACCATAATCATACACAGCGCCCAATCCGTCATAAATATCACTTGACGGAAAAACAAAACCATACTCTTTACAATGAGACACTATTTTCTTGAAAACATCTTCTTGTGCCATAAATTCTACTTGATTTATTGATAAAACTTTGCAAAAGTAAGCCTTTTTTTTCATTAAAGTGTTATTTTTGCGTTAAAATAGATAGATAAGCGACAGAAATATGAGCGAAGACAAAATGGACAACACAGATTTGTTGACGGAAAACGGAGGCGAAGAATGCAATGCACATTCCGACTATCAACCCAACATAGAAAAATCAGAAGGTGCTACACATCATTTGAGCGGCATGTACCAGAACTGGTTCCTGGACTATGCCTCATACGTTATCCTTGAACGTGCCGTCCCCAACATCAACGATGGTTTCAAACCGGTGCAACGCCGCATCCTCCACTCTATGAAGAGAATGGACGACGGACGTTACAACAAAGTGGCAAACATCGTAGGACATACCATGCAGTTTCACCCCCACGGCGATGCCTCCATCGGTGACGCATTGGTACAGATTGGACAGAAGAACTTATTGGTGGACTGTCAAGGCAACTGGGGAAACATTCTGACCGGCGA
>JAGBUF010000182.1 GCA_017630975.1 Paraprevotella sp.
ACAGCTTCCACCACCACAATGGAGTCATCTACTACTGTTCCGATAGCCAATACCAAAGCAAACAAAGTAAGGATATTGATACTGAACCCCGCCATTTGAAGACATGCAAAAGTACCGACCAATGAGACAATGATGGAAATGGTAGGAATCAGTGTACTCTTGAAATCCTGCAAGAAGAAATATACCACCAAAATGACAAGCAAAATCGCAATAATCAGTGTTTCAACCACTTCATGTATAGAAGCAAACAAGAAATCGTTGGAACTCATCATTGTAACGAACGCTGTTCCTTCAGGAAGGTCTTCACTGATCTTATCCAAGAGGTTAGAAATGCGCTGATTGGTTTCTGTTGCATTGGAACCTGCCACTTGGAAAATCATGAATGTACATGATGGGTGGCCGTTGATTGTACTGTTGAAACTATAAGATAAAGTTCCTAATTCAACTCTTGCTACATCTTTAACTTTCAGTACATTACCATTTGGTAAAGAGCGAACAACGATATCTTCAAATTCCTTGATTTGCTTCAGACGACCTTTGTACTTCATGGTGAACTGGAAGGTGTTTTGGGAATTTTCTCCTAACGCACCGGTTGGTGCTTCTAAGTTCTGCTCACCTAAAACTGCAGTAATGTCAGAGGGAACAAGTCCGTATTGTGCCATTACATCCGGTTTCAACCAAATTCGTAAGCTGTAGGTATCGCCCATAACATTTACGTCGCCTACACCTTCTACACGTTTAATTTGTGGAATGACATTGATGTCAAGATAGTTGGACAGGAATGTTTTGTCATATCTGTCATTCGGACTGTATAATGAAGCGATTTGAAGAAAACTTGTCTGTCGCTTCATGGTGGTTACACCGATACGAGTTACTTCGGAAGGAAGTAAACCCTGTGCCATGGAAACTCTGTTTTGTACATTCACTGCTGCCATGTCAGGGTTTGTGCCCTGTTTGAAATAAACGGTAATGGTGGCAGAACCTGAATTGGTGGCAGTGGATTGCATATAGGTCATGTTTTCCACACCATTGATACTTTCTTCAAGTGGCTGGATAACACTCTTCATAACGGCATCTGCACTGGCACCGGTATAATTGGCACGTACCACCACTGTAGGTGGAGCGATATCGGGATATTGCTCAATAGGTAATGTGCCCAATGAAATGAATCCTACAATAAGAATCAAAATGGAGATGGATAGCGCCATCACCGGGCGTTTTATGAATATATTTCCTTTCATGTGATACAAATTCTTATGATATGATTAGTTGGCATTCTGAATGGTAACCGGTGTTCCTTCGCGTACTAACCCGGCACCTTCAGCGATAATGATATCGCCTTCCTGTAATCCTTCTGTAACGATGTATTCTTGTCCATTGTTTTCCAATGCCACTTTTATATTTGCACTGACTGCTTTTCCGTCAACAACTTTGTAAACAAGTACCTTATCCTGAAGTTCAAAGGTTGCTGCTTGCGGGATGATGATACTATTGTCGTATGCCACAGGAATCTTTATGTTACCGTTTGAACCACTATGCAACAAATTAGATTTGTTTGGGAAAGTGGCGCGGACTTGCACACTGCCGGTCGTGGGATCAATCACACCACTGATGGATTGGATGCGTCCTTTCTCTGGGAATAACCCACCATCGCTCAAGACGAGTTCTACGTCCGGCATATTTTTGATGGCTTCTTCTGTAGAACCGTATTTACGGATCAAACCGAGCAATTCATTCTCATTCATGGAGAAATAGACATACATTTCTGCATTGTCAGAAACAGTTGTCAAAGGCTGTGGCATGTTACTGCCCACCAATGCTCCTTGACGATAGGGTAGTTCTCCTACAACTCCGTCTGTCGGGCTTTTTACGACTGTATATGAAAGATTGTTCTTGGCATTGATGACCATCGCTTTCATCTGTGCGACTGTTGCTTGTGCGCTCAATAAAGCATTACGTGATTTTTGTAAGTCAAATTCCGACACCACTTTTTGGTCAAACAAGCGTTGCGTACTTTTATAGGTCAGCTGTGCTGTTGATTCAGCTGCTTCGGCTGCTTTCAGATTTGCTTCAGCTGTACTCAGAGCTGCCTGATAGGGCACTTGGTCGATAATGAATAATGTCTGGTCTTTTCTGACACGTTGACCTTCGGTGACAAGTAATTTTTGAAGAGTACCTCCCACTTGTGGATAAATGTTGATATCTTGGCAACCACGGATGGTAGAACTATATGTATTGTTCAAAGTGATGGAACCTTTCTTGATTGTTAATGTTTTGTGAGGCGTAGGTTCTACTTTTGCAATTTCTTTTTTACAGCTTGTAAATCCAATAAGACTACAGCATGTTGCAATGAATAAAATTTTAAAACGATTGTTCATAATA
>JAGBUF010000183.1 GCA_017630975.1 Paraprevotella sp.
CACCGAGGAGGGGCTCCATGATGATACCGGGAATCTGGTATTTCTCAAGTGACTCATAAAGCCCCTTAGCATTGGATACATTCCAATCCACATAATTCAGTTGAATCTGTACGAAATCCCAATGGTATTGGTCGTGCAGTGCCAGCAACTCGTCAAACACTTCTTGCGAGCCATGGAAGGAGAATCCCAAACGACGGATACGACCGGCCTTGCGTTCTTCCATCAAGAAGTCCAGCATGCCATTGTCAATATATCGTCTGCGGAAATTGTTCATACCGCCGCCACCCAATGAATGTAGCAGGTAGTAGTCGATATAGTCTACTTGCAACTCCTCGAACGAACGTTTGTACATTGCCATGGAGTTCTCGCGTGTCGGATTGGAGAAGTTAGACAGTTTTGTAGCGAGATAGAAGGACTCACGGGGGTGGCGTTTCAAAGCGATACCGGTGGATTTTTCCGACCATCCCTGTACGTACACCGGTGCCGTGTCAAAATAGTTCACACCATGTGCGATGGCATAGTCCACCAACTCGTTTACCGCATCCTGATCAATGATTTCACCCTCCCCATTCGGATTGGGAATCGTGGGCCATCGCATACAACCATAGCCTAAGATGGAAATTTTGTCGTTTCCCAATGAAGGAAAACTGCGATAAGTCATTTTATCAGTGGGTATAGGACCTAATTCGCTGTTGGCAGCACCTGTTTCGTTTTTGGGTTTGCAACCGTAAAGCGCAGCCGCACCGGTTGCTGTGCTGATACCTACAATTTTTAAAAATTCGCGTCTGTCCATATATGTTTGCTTATTTCATTTCAAGAAAAGTTTTTATGTTCTCTGTTGCGTAAAATTTAGTTTACTTTGTGTCTTTCGTGTCCTTCTACATAGATGGCACTGTATGGACGTGCGGGACAAAGATGTTCGCATGCTCCACAACCGATGCAACGTTCAATGTTGATGACCGGAATTTTGGGCGAGCGTTTGTTGCCTTCTTCAATAGGAATCATCTGTATGGCTCCCACAGGACAATGGCGGGCACAATTGCCGCAATGCTTTCCATCGGTAAGAGGAATACAATTCTTCTTTACCCATACTGCGTGTCCAATTTGAGTGGATGACTTGTCCTCACGTGTAATAGGACGGATGGCTCCTGTAGGGCATACTTCCGAGCACTTGGTACATTCCGGACGACAATAACCATGCTCATATGTCATTTCGGGTTGCATGAGTCGAGTTAAATCTGTCGAGGGGGTGAGGACACCATTCGGGCAGGCTGAGACGCAAAGCTGACATGCTGTACAGTGTTGTGCAAAATGACGTGTACTCAATGCTCCGGGCGGAACAAGATGTGTTTGTCTGTCGGGTGCCACTTTGTCCTGAATGGCAGCTAATCCACCATCCACTTTTTTCTCTTGTGCCTTGATGGCTGTAGTGGCTGCAACTGCAACTGTGGTAGCCAAGAATGTACGTCGAGAGTTGTCAATGTTTTCTTTGTTTGCACTCTCCTGGATTGTATCCATCTTATTTGTGGCAGTCTTGCCATGGTGGTAACTGATGGCATTCTTTTTACAGGTGCCGATACAATCCATGCAAGCTACACATCGGGTATAGTCAATCTGCCCTTCTTTGCTGTTGATACAAGATGCTTTGCAGTTGCGAGTGCAAAGTCCGCATTTGTTACATTTGTCATGATCAATCACCGGTTTCAACCAAGAGAAACGGGCAATATAACCCAATACCGTTCCCACAGGACAGATGGTATTGCAATAGGTACGTCCGCCACGCCATGACAATATTCCTAATATGAGCAGAGTGGCAA
>JAGBUF010000184.1 GCA_017630975.1 Paraprevotella sp.
GTGGAAAGGAAATTGTCATTACAGGAGTGAATATTGGCGATTTTGGTAAGACAACCGGCGAGAAATTCATTGATTTGATTAAAGAGTTAGACAAGGTTGAGGGGATTGAACGTTATCGAATATCATCTATTGAACCGAATTTACTGACCGACGAAATTATTGAATTTTGTTCACAGTCAAGAGCGTTTATGCCTCATTTCCATATTCCTTTGCAATGTGGAAGTGATGATGTCTTGAAATTGATGCGTAGAAAATATACGACAGCATTGTTTGCTGAGAAGGTGAATAAAATCAAAAAACTGATGCCCGATGCTTTTATCGGTGTAGACGTGATTGTTGGGACGAGAGGCGAAACAGAGGAGTATTTCAATGATGCAGAGCAGTTTATCCGTTCATTGGACATCAGTCAACTTCATGTATTCAGTTATTCGGAACGTCCGGGGACGAAGGCACTGCAAATACCGCATGTGGTTCAACCACAAGAGAAACATCGAAGAAGTCAACGATTGTTAGAGATTTCTGATAAGAAGTTACAAGAGTTTTATCATCGTTTTATTGGAACAGAAGCATACGTACTATTGGAAAAATCCAAGAACAAACAGTTGATGAGCGGTTTTACAGAGAATTACATCAAAGTAGAAATTCCTGTATCAGAACACATGGATAATAAGATTGTACGTGTTAAATTGGGAGATTTTAATGAGGAGTGTTCTGCCTTGTGTGCCACATTGATGAATGAGTAGAGTTATGGAAAGTAAGGTTGCGGTAGTTATATTGAATTGGAACGGAGAGAAAATGTTGAGGCGTTTTCTTCCTGGTATTATAACACATACAAAAGGAAAGGTGTATGTCGCTGATAATCACTCAGACGATGATTCTTTGAAATTGCTTGCTGATGAGTTCCCATCTGTTCCAACCATTGTCTTGGATAAGAACTATGGGTTCGCAGAGGGTTATAATAAAGCATTGTCACAGGTAGATGCGGATTATTATGTTCTTCTGAATTCAGATATAGAAGTGGAGGATGATTGGCTTACACCATTGGTAGACTATATGGATGCCCATCCCGAAATAGCAGCTTGTCAACCTAAAATCAGAAGTTTTCATAACAAGCAGTATTTTGAGTATGCAGGGGCAGCAGGCGGTTATATGGACAAATTGGGATATCCGTTTTGTCGTGGGCGTATATTTGATTCAGTTGAGAAAGATGAAGGTCAATACGATGCCATTCGCTCTGTATTTTGGGCGACAGGCGCAGCTATGATGGTGCGTCGTGACGTGTATTTCGCAGTGGGCGGATTGGATGGTCGTTTCTTTGCACACATGGAAGAAATAGATTTATGCTGGCGTATGAGGAGTAGAGGTTATGGGATTGTTTGCGTTCCGGCCTCTAAGGTATACCATGTGGGTGGTGGTACTTTGCCCAAAGAAAATCCGCATAAAACATTCCTTAATTTCCGTAACAATCTATATATGTTGTACAAGAACCTTCCTGAAACAGAGTTAAAATTGGTTCTTCGTCAACGCTATTGGTTGGATATCCTCGCTGCTTTTGTGTTCTTATTGAAAGGTGAGGTGCGTTCTTTCCGTGCGGTATTCGCTGCACATCGTGAATTTGACAGGACAAAGTCTGATTTTCTGCTTTCCCGCCAAGAGAATATGTTGCGTACAAATGGTAATGATATACCTGAAATATTAAAGGGTTCTATATTGTGGGCATATCACATCAAACGTAAAAAACACTATTCACAATTGCAGGAATAAACTTGTGATTTTAACTTTTCTTTAAAGAAAAGGTGGTATTTAAGCCGAAAAGTTGTATATTTGTATGTAATTTTAACAAAAAATAAGTATTGAAACGATTTTTCTTCTTTTTCATTATTAGTGTCCTTTTACTGTCATCCTGTAAATGGACGTCTGACTCATGGTTCAATGAACATGAGTCTAATACAGAAGAAAAGATTCATCGATACGATAGAATTGTTGATGAGTTTGTTTCACTCAACAGTTATTCGGCATTGCAACGATTGAATTTGGAATATCCGAAACCCACCAGATTGTTGATTGAGGACGTGTTAGGAATAGGATTGGTGGATGATGCCCGGATAGAACAGCGTTTACGTGAATACTTTATGGATTCCACCATGCAAGTTCTGTTGGAGGATGTGCATAGAAAATATGCGGATATGAAGGCAGAGGAAAGGGAACTTTATGCTGTGTTTCATAAAATCCATGCAGTTGACTCTACTTTTTCAATACCTTTGATATACACTCAAATATCAGGTTTGAATCAAAGTATCGTCGTGGGGGATAGTCTGTTGGGAATCAGCCTGGATAAATATTTGGGTAAGGATTATCCTTTATACAAGAAATATTACTATGATTGGCAATACAATAAGATGGACCGATCAAGGATAGTACCCGATGCGTTGTATTATTATATTTCTCATGAATATCCATTGCCACATGATAGGGTGCATACACTTTTGGACTATATGGTTGATTATGGGAAGATACATTGGGTTATAGCGCATTGTAGGGGAACGTCCATGACACGTGAAATGGGTTTTGATGAGAAACGTGTGGCATGGTACAGAAGTAATGAAGGTTATGTATGGCGGTGGTTGCTGTTGAACAACGCATTGATGTCTGCAGATAGGACGATGATAAAGAGATTTTTTCAACCGCGTCCCAATACCTTGTATTTAGGTTCTAATAGTCCGGACCAGATAGGTTTGTGGTTGGGCATGCAGATTGTAAGTCGTTATATGGAGAATCATCCCAATAAGACCATGAAGGACTTGTTATTGACGACTGATTATAGAAAAATTTTGGAGGAATCCGGTTACTCACCTCGATAATGAATATGGAAGCTGCTTTATATTTGATACCCGTAACATTGGGAGATACCCCTTTGTCTAAAGTGTTGCCACAGGATAACTCTGACGTTATTCGTGGTATTAAATACTTTATCGTAGAAGATATACGTTCAGCCCGTCGGTTTTTGAAAAAGGTGGATAAGACAATCAATATTGATGAATTGACCTTTTATCCGATGGGAAAACATGCTTCTGCCAATGACTTTGCGTCGTATCTTCAACCGCTTGAAAAGGGAGAACCGATGGGAGTGATTTCAGAGGCAGGATGTCCTGCCGTTGCAGACCCGGGCGCAGATGTAGTTGCTATTGCGCAACGCAAGGGATTGAGAGTGATTCCATTGGTGGGACCATCATCCATGATTCTTGCTGTGATGGCATCCGGCTTTAATGGTCAAAGTTTTGCATTCAACGGCTATCTGCCGATTGATGCATCCGACCGTGCTAAGAAGATAAAAATGCTTGAGCAGAGGGTGTATGCCGAACATCAGACGCAACTCTTTATAGAAACACCGTATCGCAATGCCAAGTTGTTTGATGAACTGTTGCATATCTGTCGTCCACAGACCAAGCTATGCATTGCAGCAGGAATTACTTGTGAAGAGGAATATATCAGGACCTATACGATTCAAGACTGGAAAAAGAAGAAGCTTCCTGATTTATCCAAGATTCCGGCTATATTTCTTATATATAAATAAGGGTAGAAAAGATGAACGGTGTGACACTCGGTATAGGGATGTCACACCGTTCATTTATTGGGGATATTCAAAATTATTTCAGGCTTTCTTTGAAGAAATTTGTAATACTTGTAAACAAGTGGATACGTGTGTTGCCTCCAAAGATATTGTGATTTCTGTTGTTGTAAGGCAACATCATGAATGGTTTGTTGGCCTGTACCAATGATTCTGCATATTCCATGGCATTGCGGAAATGTACGTTATCATCGGCTGTACCATGACAAATCAAAAGTTTTCCATGCAACTTGTCTGCTCTTGTCATGGGATTGTCATTGTAACCATCCTCATTTTCCTTCGGTGTACGCATGAATCTTTCAGTATAGACTGTGTCATAGAAACGATAGTTGGTGGGAGCAGCTACGGCAACACCGGCAGCGAAAACGGGGCGACCTTCACTCATGCTCATCAGAGTGCAGAAACCTCCATAACTCCATCCCCAAATACCAATGCGACCGGCATCAACGTAGGATTGTTTACCTAAATACAAAGCCAACTCTACTTGATCCTTTGCCTCAAGTAAACCTAACCTAAGGTACGTACACTTCTCAAATTCGGCTCCTCTTCCTCCTGTGCCTCTACCGTCGATGCAGACAGAAATGAAACCCTCTTGTGCCAAGTATTGTTCATAGAGCGTTCCGCCCATATTACCTGCGCCCCAAGAGTCAATAACTTGTTGTGACCCCGGTCCGCTATATTGGAAGATGATGACCGGATATTTTTTTGTGGCATCAAAATCGGCAGGTTTTACCATATAACCATTGAGGACAATGCCTTCACCTGTCATGAAGGTAAAGAATTCACGTTGTCCGAGCTTCAATCCTTTCAGTTTATCACATAGCTCGCCGTTGTCCTCCATTACTTTCAATGTCTTTCCGTTATGGTCGCACAAAGACGTGATATATGGTGTGTTGATGTTGGAGTACACATCCATGTAATATTTCATGTTCTTACTGAAGATGGCGCTATGTGAACCTTCCTGACGAGATGAAAGAACGGAAGTCTTCCCCTTACTGTCGGTGCAGTAGATATGAGTCTGCATAGGAGTATCTGTTTCGCAAGCAGAATAATAGAAGTTACCGCTGTTGGTGTCATATCCATAGAATGTCTTGACAACGGTAGTTCCGCTATTTACCTTCTTGACAACAGAACCATTGAAATCGTATAGATAGAGTTGGTTATATCCATTACGCTCACTCATTAGCACAAAGCGGTTAGGATAAAAAGCCAAGCTATGAAATACATTCTCGTTGATGTATTTGTCTACGTTGTCACGCAGGATTTTTTTACATTCGGTAGAACGAGGATTGGCCATGTATACTTCCAAACAATCCTGATGTTTGTTCAAAGTGAAAACGGCTAATTTTTGTGGGTCGCTGGTGAAATGGATACGTGGGATGTAACCATCTTCTTCCAACGGAAGTTTCATGGTACGTGTGACACGAGCTTTGATGTCAAAAGTGTGTACGCTTACAGTAGAGTTGGTTGTTCCTGCCATCGGGTACTTGTACTCATATCTTCCGGGGTATTCTGCATATTGATTCTTTGCGGGGTGTGAACCTTTATACCAAGGAAAGGAGAATGTGGACACCTGGCTTTCGTCGTATCTGATCCACGCAATCATGGTGTTGTCTGCATTGAAATCAAAAGAACAGTTGGTGCTGAATTCCTCTTCATTCACCCAATCGGGAATACCATTGATCACTTCGTTGAACTTTCCGTCTGTCGTAATTTGGCTTTCGCTGTTGTTGAATAGGAGTTTGACGAGGAAAAGGTTATTATCCCTGACGAATGCTACAAGATGACCGTCGGGAGAGAATTTCGGACATTGTTGAGCTCCATTGGTAGAAAGAGGAACTAATGTTCTGTTCGCGATATTATATAGATAATATACGGCAGTGAATGAACGACGGTAAATGGCTTTGGTCTCTGTTTGTATCAATATGTTCTTTTCGTCCGGTGACATGATATAGCCATCGATACCCTTCAGACTGACATTGCGGGCTGTGGCAACATCGAATATAACCTCCAATTGTTTTCCGTTTTTGAACGAGTATTTGACAATCTGTTTTCGGTCTGCGCTGAGTTGAGAATAAGTTTCGCCGTCATTCAAGGGATTTACCCCTGAAATTCGTTTTGCACTATATGTGCCTTTGCATAAATCGGCAATAGTCAGTTCTTTACCATAAGAGTTCTGCAAGCTTATAAAGAAAGCGCATAAAAGTAAAATAATAGATGTTTTTCTCATATCTTATTGATGTTGATTCATAAATGCAAAGATACTCAAAGGTGAGATAAGTCGGAATCAAAAGTGTTTTTATTTTGTTGCCGATACCAACAAACCATCACTTCTTTTCGTAGGTGGTAAAAACAATATAGTCTCCTTGTGCTTCAATGGTAAATGAAGACGTGGTTGCTTCGTTCAATGTTCCTTGCCACCAATTGTTGAAGTCGTAAATGGGGTATTGTAGTCCGACACTGTTCAAATGAGTCGCGGAAATATTGAAGATAGACACTTGTTGATGGGCAAAAGAACTAAATTGTTGTGTGTCATGACAAGGGGTGAATATCCCATAGTCCGTATAAGTGCGGATATTGACTCCCATCCGCATATAGTCCACCAACAAACTGATGTTCCCCAATGTGTGATCCTCGCGTTTGCCGGTGGCACCGATAATGGTAATATTCTTGAAGCCTTTTTCAATGAGAAAATTGACGGCTTTAGTTTGATCATTTGTTTCCTGACAGGGATTGTAATGGATGATTTCTTTGTGTTGTTGCTTGATGTCATCAGCCAACGAGTCCCCATCTCCCACTATAGCATCCGGTACATATCCTTTTCGTATATATTCATTCGCGCCACCATCACAACATACAACGTATGTCGCTTCATTCAACACCTTTAATGCGAATGGCGAGGTGGGGAAGTCGCCATTGCCGATGATGACGGCTTGATGTTCAGTTTCCATTTTCATTGATAGATGTTTTTGAATGTGGGTTCATGATGGATAACCAATTCTTGTAGCCTGCGAATGCAATGACTGTATATAGCGCATACAGGGCAGATGTGAAATATAAATCTTTATATAGGTACAATCCGATGCATACAGCATCTACCACAATCCAAACCAACCATTGTTCTACATATTTTTTTGCCAGCATCCACATACCTATAATGCTCAATGCCGTAGTGAAGGAGTTGGGCCATGGCACATCGCTGTCGGTATAAATAATGAGGATGGTTGCAATCAAAAAAAATAAACCTAAGAAGACAAAGCCTACAGCCGGTAAGGCTCTCCATGGGAAATGGGTAATAGGTAACACCTCTTCGGAGGGAATATCAGGGTTTTTGTTCTTGCTTTTCTCTGTTCCCCATTTCCATGTCGTCCATCCGTATATGGCGGCTACTAAATAATAAATATTAATTCCAAAATCAGCATACAGTCCCGCCTGATAATAGACGTAGATATATATAGCCGGCATGATAATACTTGCTATCCATAAATAAATGCTTGCCTTATATTCCAAATAAATATAGAGCAATCCGACAAGTGTTCCGATAATTTCTATGGCGATGTCCATTAGCTATAGATTTAAATCTACGCAAAAGTAAAAAAAACTATGCGAATGGGCAAGAAGTGATGTGACATTGCCCTTTTTATTATGTTTCCATGATTTTTATTTGTCGGACTCTGAAGTTAAAAGTATTTTTGTATCATCATTCAATAATAGATTTAGCCGATGAATCAGCTTTTCCTATATAATGAACTGGGAACTTACCTGCGTGAGCAGATAGGTGAAAAAGTGCAGAAAATATCCATCAATGCCGGTTTTACATGTCCGAATAGGAATGGTGAAAAAGGGTGGGGTGGTTGTACCTATTGCAATAACCAGACTTTCAATCCGGCATATTGCCACACAGAGAAAACGGTTACGCAACAGTTGGAAGAAGGTAAGCATTTTTTTGCCAGAAAATATCCACAAATGAAGTATTTGTCATACTTTCAAGCTTATAAGAATACCTATGGCAAGGTGGAGGACGTTATACGTAAATATGAGGAGGCATTAGCAGTATCGGATGTGTTGGGGATAGTCATAGGGACAAGACCGGATTGTATGCCGCAGGAGTTATTGGATTATTTGACAGAATTGAATAAAAGGGTATTCCTGATGGTAGAATATGGCATAGAAAGTGCCAATGACAAAACTTTAGAGAGAATCAATAGAGGACATACCTTTCAAGAAACAGTTGAAACCGTGAAGAGGACTGCAGCAAAGGGCATTAGAACCGGAGGGCACGTGATATTGGGCCTCCCGGGAGAAGGTCATGATGAACTGATGCGTCAGGCTTCTTTGATTTCGGAATTGCCATTGACTACGTTGAAACTGCATCAACTTCAACTGATTCGAGGCACCCGTATGGCACATGAATATGAGTTGAATCCTGCTGATTTTCATTTGTATACAGCTGAAGAGTATATTGATCTGGTGATTGATTACGTGGAACGTCTCAGGGCAGACATCGTTTTAGAACGATTCGTCTCTCAGTCGCCCAAGGAGTTGCTGATTGCACCGGATTGGGGGCTGAAAAATTATGAATTTACAGAGAAAGTGAAGAAAAGGATGCGTGAAAGAGGTGCCTATCAAGGAAGAAGGGTGGATTTGTAGCGAGTGAAACTTCTTTTATATCTTTTTTTTAATTACTTTTGTACTGCTACGTATTACATGAAAAACCAATTAAAATTATTTTATATGAAACGCATGAATAAAGGTGTTTTCCGAATACTTCTTTTAGGAGTGATTAGTATGTTGTGGACGACCAATGTTATTTCACAAACGTCTTCTGCAGAGGTGTTGCGTCTGATTGAGAAGGCGAATGATTATTGGCAGACTCATAATTCGCCCAAGAAATGGGCTTTTTGGGATCATGCTGCCTATTACACCGGCAACATGGAAGTCTACAAATTGACCGGTAATCCGGCATATTATGATTATAGTAACCAATGGTGTGAACATAACCGTTGGCGTGGTGCTAATAGTGACGACAAGCGCAATTGGAAATACAAGACATACGGCGAGGGACAGGATTTTGTGCTGTTTGGTGATTGGCAAATCTGTTTCCAGACTTACATTGATATGTATCACTTGAATCCGGCAGA
>JAGBUF010000185.1 GCA_017630975.1 Paraprevotella sp.
ATGTTCAAGGCATTGCGTATGAATCGATTCGCTTCGGCAGTTATGTATGTATTGCGTGAGGTGTTTGCCCTTGAGGAAGAATACTTCCTTTTACAACCTTCGGAGGAATATGGCGCAAAATTGTTGCGTGAAGTGATGTTAGCGGGTAATTTTGGACATCATGATACACGTATCCGTCACAAGGCAGGAGAGACAGTATTTCATCGTTTCTGTCGTAAGGTGTTCCGTAATGGAGATTTTTTGACTGACTATCCGAGTGAGGTAATATGGTCGCCGCTTTTTAAGATGTGGCATTATACTTGGCGATTTATCAATGGTTATTTGCCGAAACGCTGATAGCTTTTCACGACTATTGTTCCTGACGATAGGCCAAGATGGCTTTTAAGGTCTCAATGTCTTCCGGGTGTGTAATTTTAAAATTCAATTCGCTACCGGAAGAGATGAAGAGAGGTTTTTCGGGGTATATTTCGCGAACCAATGTAAATAGGGATTGAGAGGTTGGGATTCCCAATTCATCTGCTCTGCGGAAAAAATCATTCAGTTCATGTAAAGGGAATGTCTGTGGTGTCTGTGCTCGGAATAATGTTTCACGTGGCAGGTGGTCTTCGGAACAAATACCATCATGACTCACCATATATGCTTCGTTGCTGCGGATAGCGGTAATGGCATTGCCGTACGTGTGACATGTTCTGATGTTTTGAGTGATGATATCCGAACTTATCAAAGGGCGAACGGCTTCATGTACAAGGATGAACGGATTCTCTTCGTTCTTGAAGGAACCGGATAATCCATTGATGCCATTACGAAGAGAGTCATAACTAGTCTCGCCGGCAGGGAAAATATCCGTAAATTTATCGATATGTGCAGTCTGTGCGTGCTGGATGACAAATGATTCCCATTCGGGAGCGCAAACCACATAAATCTGGTCTATCATTTCATGTTGCTGAAATGTGCGCATCGTATGCAGAATGACAGGTATTCCGTCAATCTCCATGAATTGCTTGGGCCGATTGCTGTGCATACGTTGTCCGCATCCCCCGGCCAATAACATGACGATGTGTTTTGTCTTATTCATGTTCTATCTCATGGGTGAATTGTTCACAGAATGTTTCATGTCTGTGTATGGTATAGTATCGTAAGACTTCAAGAACGAATATTTCAAAAATGAAAAAGAGCCATGGCATGTTGATGAACAGAGATAAGAACAAGACGCCAACGCGAGTGTCAAATGTGAGGATATTGGTGTATTTCATCAGCGGAAGGCTGACAGTACGGAAACGACTCCTTATATCTTGAGGAATATTGTTTCCGAAATGCTCTTGTAATACTGTATAGAAACGTTGGAATTTAGGTGACATCTTTTCCTGGCTATGTGTGTAACCGATGTAGAAGAACAAATAGATTTTATGGAACCACTCTTTTTTATTCCAAGGGAGTGAGAGCATCAAGGCACGTTCCTGGTCGTAACGTGTCAGTTCACTGCCTTCTGCACCCTTTAAGAAATATAGGTGAATATTGCGGTAGTAATCTGCAATGGCACATTGTTTGGCGTGGCAGTGGAATCCGGAGAATGCGGCAATCAGCCAAATCCAGATGCCCCAAGGTGCTCCCCAAGGTGCTATTTCGGGGGTAAGACGCAAGCAGATAAAGAAATAGATGGAAAAGAACCATACGTCACCGGCAAACCCATCAAGCACTCTTCCGATAAGTGTCTTTTGTCCTGTCATACGTGCCAACTGCCCATCGGCGCAATCAAACCAATTGGCCCAAATGAGGAAAAACATACCGATGAGGTTCATGTAGATATCCTTGAACCAGAAGAAATAACCTGCCATCGCACCGATGACGATGGAAACAAGGGTGATGGCAATCGGATGTATGTGTAGTTTCTTGAAAAGTAAAGCCCAAAGATAACCGGGAGTACGTGTGACATAAATTTCAAACGGTCCTTCAGTATCTTCAGATTTCAATGTACTCAATATGCGTTCTTTCAGTGAAAATCGTTTCATGTGTTTTTGAATATACGTGATACGCTACTGTTTAAATGTGATGCAATATTCGCAAAAAAAAGTGAGATGTGCAACATGTTGAATCCAACAAGAGGAGAAAAGCAAGGTTTTATCTCTCCATGAAGGGCTGACAACATTTATAATTCTCCTAAATGGTCGTATGAGGTCTGCAGAATGGCCTTTCCCCTTTCTTCCCTGTGATGGTTGGTTTGAGGCTTTTCGTAGACAGCTCTTTTGGCCACGTTGTCATAAATGGTTACTCCGGTACTGTCCATAAACATAAAACCATCATTATAGCTGGAGTATGCAAAGGGGTAGACATATTTCTCGGAGAAGATGTTACGGCTGTATCTGAATTCCTGATGCTGGATTCCTAATTGTCCAAGAAGGGTTGCCGGAAAATCGCTTTGGTTCATCAGGGTGGAGATGACCATAGGAGTCTTAATCGCCCCTCCTAACCACAACATTGGGATATGGTAAAATGCCGGTGAGGTGGTGTTGAGAGTTGGTAAACTACCGTGGTCCGGAATGCAAATCACCAAAAGATTTTCCCATACGGAGAGACGTTTTAATTTGTTGATAAAATCTCCCAAACAATAATCGGTATATGCAAAAGCATTTTGGCGTTTGTTCTCTAAACGTTGGTAGGGAACTTCAAAGGGTTCATGGCTACTGAGTGTCAAAAGGGTGGTGTGCCATAATTGCTCCTTTGGGCGGGTTTGAATCATATCCAACACTTTTTGGAACGCATATTCATCCTGTGCCCCCCAAGAGGAGGAGTTGCGTTCCGACAAACTAAAATGCGTATCGTATGTCAATTGTTGATAGCCGGTGGTGGTGAAGTAACTCTTCATGTTGGTGAAATTGATGTCGCCTCCGTATACAAAATCGGTTTGATAGCCATTACGGACAAGTGATGCGGCAATGCCCGGCAATTTTCCGGATTTTGCGGGGATTTTCATGATAGAGGTAGTGGGGTAGCTGACATGTCCGCTGAGTGCACTGACCAATCCTCTGTCAGTACGGAAACTGTTGGCATAAACTTGTTCAAAAAAGATACCTTCTTTGATGAGGCTTTCAAAATGGGGGGCAACGTCAGGGATGCCTCCCAAATTGGCAATGTTGTTTCCGCCAAATCCTTCAAGGAGAATCAAAAGAATATTCGGACGTTTGTTTTTCAATAATTCCGTGGTACAATCCTCTGTGTCTTGTGGGTACAAGTCCGCATATAATGCTGCTCTTTTGTCCTCCTCCAGAAAATTGTATTTTTTTGAGAAATCTTCCGTTTTTCTCCAAGAATAGATGAGATTGAAAGCCGGATTGATGGCTGTATGGTTCAGATAGGTGTTCTCGCTGAAATAGGCGCTGCCAATATTCATGGTTGAACGTCCAATTCCTCCTCTGATGGCAAAGAAAATCAATCCTCCTATGAAAATGAATGTGAGATGATATCCGATTTGTTTCAGGTGGAATGCAAGAGGTGGAAATTTTTTGGGTTTGAGAATAGTCAGTATCCAAGCAAAAAGAATGGTGAAAACAAGTGTCCATATAACGCGGCAAGCGATATAGCCTCCATCTACACTCGCCAATGCCTGTTTGGGCGAGTCTATATAGTTGAAGATTGTGGCGTCCAATTTGAATTTCCAAAAAGAATAAAGAGACGTGTCAACGACACAAATCGTGGAAAGCAAGAGAGCGACAAGTATGTAATATGGTCGTAGAATCAATTGGTGGTTGCACTTTTTGAAACATACGCTGAACCATACCACAAGAAAAGGAAGGACAATTAGGTAACCGCTGGTCGCCATATCCAATCCCAATCCATGCCATAAGGCATCCGTAAGATCACAAACGGACAAAGGGGTGGTTGAACTCCCTATATTGACATAGAAAAATAAGATTTTCTGTAGGGCGAAAAAGAAGAGGAAGATGATAAATAATCGAAGTAAATAAAAAATGCGCTTTTTCATGGCATGGATTTTATAAGTGTTGATTATTTTCTGCCGAAATCTGCCGGTATCTCTCCCCATTTCTCAGTTTCCCATTTGATGATATGGGTGTTATATATATTGTTTTTCAACCAATACTCCGCACGTTCAATGGTTTTGAACAGTTCTTCAGTTTTGGCATTTCGTTCCAATTTTGTCTTACAGCATTTCTTCCTCACCCATAAGATAGCATTGCGACTATCCGAATAAATCGGCATACTGATGCCTTTTTGTTTCATCAATGCTAGTCCGTGGACGATAGCGAGGAATTCTCCGATGTTGTTGGTGCCATGTATGGGACCGAAGTGGAAAACTTCTTCACCGGTGCGTAGGTAAACTCCGCGGTATTCCATGGGACCAGGGTTGCCGCTACATGCCGCATCTACAGCCAATGCTTCGGCTTGAACTTCAAGTGGGAGTGGCAGAACGGTGTCTTGGCGATAGTCGGGCACATCCTTGAGCGGACAAGAACGGGAGGTTTCGCCTTCATGACGTTCTTTTTTGTTAATATATAAATAAGGTGAAGAGTTGTAAGCTTCGGTTGCTTCTTCTTCTGTGTCGAAAGATTTGTAGATGGCACCTTCAAATCCGTTGATTTGGAGTTTGCAGTCTGTCCATGAGGTGTATATCCCGGGATGGACTCCGTGCCATACTACATAATATTTCTGTTTAGCCATAACAATAGTGGCTCATTACATGCGCTCCGGAACTTCAATTCCTAACAGCCCCATACCGGTGCGTATCACCTTGCTGACACTTTCAGAGAGTACCAGACGGAACATTTTCTTGCTTTCATCTTCTTCGCGAAGGATGCTGAAGTCATGATAGAATTGGTTGTATTCCTTCACCAACTCGTAGCAGTAGTTGGCGATACAACTTGGGTTGTAGTCATTGCCGGCTTGTTTCACCACGTTCGGGAATTCGGATAACATCTGGATCAAACCAATTTCTTTTTCGCTGATGCCTGTTACGTTCAACAAGGTTTCAGGTATTGTTATGCCACTTTCATTGGCCTTGCGGAGAATGGAGCGGATACGTGCGTAAGTGTACTGTATGAACGGACCGGTATTACCGTTGAAATCAATACTTTCTTCCGGATTGAAGAGCATATTCTTGCGGGCATCTACTTTGAGGATAAAGTATTTTAATGCGCCCAACCCTACGATGCGTGCGATTTCTTGTGCTTCCTCTTCGGTAATATCTGTCAATTTATTGATTTTATCTTCAGACATGGTCTTTGCACTACCAATCATCTCTGCTACTAAATCATCTGCATCTACGACAGTACCTTCTCTACTTTTCATTTTACCATTTGGCAATTCCACCATACCATAGGAGAAGTGAACAAGGCTCTTACCCCATTCAAAACCTAATTTGTCCAAAAGGATAGACAATACTTGGAAATGATAATTTTGCTCGTTTCCAACGACGTATATCATCTTGTCGATAGGGTAGTCAATGAAACGCAGTTTGGCAGTACCGATGTCCTGAGTCATGTATACTGATGTTCCGTCTGAGCGGAGCAATAATTTCTCGTCCAATCCTTCGGTTGTCAGATCTGCCCAGACAGAGCCATCTTCCTTTTTGAAGAAGAACCCTTTCTCCAAACCCTCCAATACCTTTTCTTTTCCTTC
>JAGBUF010000186.1 GCA_017630975.1 Paraprevotella sp.
GGTGACATAGTCCTTGTATTTGGTGTCGCCGGTAGCATCAGCGGCATCCAGTAGTGCCTGATAGGTGACACCCCATTCATAACTTCCTATGCGGAAAGCACCACGCTCAAGGGTGGCACCCCGCGGGATGGCTGTATAATCATTTATCTCTTTCCCATCAGCGTCCAATACGCGTACGGGCGTGTTCTTCTCTATATAGTCAAAAACTCGGTCAATATCGGCTTTGATATCCGTTGTGCTCAATTCTCCATATGGTATCTTATATTCCGGCTGCAGTAGATGCAAGGGAGTGGTTGAGTCGTTGATTTCACTCTTTTGGGTGGCATTTTCCGGTTGGCATGAAGCGAACGTGAAAAGACTGGTGATACCAATCAGTAGATGAGTAGTTTTCATGTATATCAGTTTTTGGTTTTTATGAATACACAAAGATAGGGATTTTTGTTAGAAACGATTGGGATAGATGATTTTTTTGAATGTTTTTCTTTAAGTGGAGTTGTATATGTCGCAAGATATACTGATTTTTGTAGTCATAAAAAATGTGTATATGAAACGTATAATGATGTTGTTGTTCTCGGTCTGTCTGCTCGGAACAATCTATTGCCGTAGTATTGAAAGTCCACATTCTGAACTGCGTTGGATTGGTAGTAAACCGCAAGTGACGCGGCCCGTTAGTTTTGGGCTACCCTTTGCACAAGGGGAACTGAAAAAAGGAGGTGCAGTCAGTCTGTTTGCTGCCGATGGAAAGGTGCTTCCTACTGATACATGGACGATGGCATATTGGCCGGATGGGTCGGTGAAATGGGCAGGAATAGCCACGGTTGTCAATATCCAGGACGATTCGTTGCACTTCAAGGTGTTGGATTCCAAACAAGCAAAGAAGCAACAAGTGGCATGCCCTATCGTTGTTGACGAAACATCTTCACAGTGGATGGTGTCTACCGGTAAAGTGATAGCGTACATTCCAAAGAATAAAGGTGCGCATTTGTTAGACAGCCTGAATGTAAAAGGAACAAAGGTGGGTGGCGCTGCGCGTTTGTTGTGCACTACGCAGGACCATCCTGATAATGCCGAATGTTCGACAATCAAGTACGAGGATTATCAAAGTGTGGTGGAGAATGTGGTGGCAGAACGCATCGGGAAAGTGCGTGCTACATTCCGTTTGGATGGCAAGTATGTTAACGAGAAAGGTCGCAAATGGTTACCCTTTACGGTCCGCTTGCATTTTTATGCGGGGAGCGAACAAATCAGGATGGTGCACACTTTTGTATACGATGGTGATATGAATAGTGATTTTATTCATGCTTTGGGTGTACAGGTGGAAGTACCTATGCGAGAGGCATTGTACAACAGGCATGTTGCTTTTGCTACAGCTGATGGTGGCGTATGGACAGAACCGGTGCAACCGTTGTCCGGACGTCGTGTGCTGGCATTGAGAGGCGATAACAGTTGGCAGGTGCGCCAAATGCGTGGTGAGCGGATTCCGGAAAAGGAGCAGTTTGATGTGAAGAATCAACATTTGCTCAATCATTGGGCGGCATGGAACAGTTTCCGCTTGAGCCAGTCCGTTTCCGAGGCGTTTACCATCCGTAAACGTTCCCATGTGGGGCATCCCTGGATAGGAACTTTTGCAGGCACACGTTCGCCCGGCTATGTTTTCCTAGGTGATGTGAGTGGTGGATTGGGCGTGAGTATGAAGGATTTCTGGCAAAGTTGTCCTACGGCCTTGCAAGTTGACGATGCCTGTGCGGGAACAGCGTTGCTGACGGCATGGATGTGGAGCCCTGATGCTCCGGCGATGGATTTGCGCCATTACGACGATGAGGCACACGACCTTGAGGCGAGTTATGAGGATGTGCAGGAAGGTATGAGTACTCCTTATGGTATAGCACGTACAAACACCCTGACACTTGTGCCACAATCAACCTATGATGGTAAAGAAAGTGTAGCGTTGATGGCGCAGTCGTTGGCTGAGGACGCACCATTGATGTGTACACCAGAATATTTACATGCTAAGCGAGCTTTTGGTACTTGGAGTCTGCCCGATCGTTCAACGCCTCAACGCAGGAGGGTAGAGGAACGACTGCAGGACTATTTGGACTACTACGTCAGGATGGTGGAGCAACATAAATGGTATGGTTTTTGGAACTATGGTGATTTTATGCACACCTATGATCCTATTCGACATGAATGGAAATACGATGTGGGCGGTTATGCATGGGACAATACCGAACTCGGCACCAATATGTGGCTATGGTATAGTTTTCTGCGCACGGGTAGGGCTGATGTGTGGAGGTTGGCGGAAGCCATGAGTCGTCACACTGCCGAGTGTGATGTGTATCATATCGGTCCTTATGCCGGATTGGGTTCACGTCACAATGTGAGCCATTGGGGATGTGGTGCAAAAGAAGCGCGTATCAGTCAGGCGGCATGGAACAGATTTTATTATTACCTGACAACAGACGAACGGAGTGGTGACCTGATGAGTGAGGTGAAGGATGCAGAACAGATGTTATATACCATTGACCCAATGCGGTTGGCATTGCCACGCAGTCTGTATCCATGTACAGCACCGGCTCGTTTGCGTGTCGGTCCCGACTGGGTGGCGTATGCCGGCAATTGGATGACTGAATGGGAACGGACAGGTAATAAAGCGTACCGCGACAAGATCATTGTCGGAATGAAGAGTATTGCAACTTTACCTCAAGGCTTGTTCACCGGTCCCGGAGTACTCGGATTTGATCCTGCCACCGGCAAGATTAGTTATGAGGGTGACAAGAATCTGCAACACACCAATCACTTGTTAGCGATAATGGGTGGCTTTCAGGTGATGGACGAGATGATGACGATGATACATGTTCCTGCTTGGGAAAAAGTGTGGTTGGAACATGCCGATGAGTATAAGGAGAAGGCGCTGACGATAACTCGTAATCCTTTTCCGGTAACGATACTGATAGCCTATGCTGCAGCGCAGACCGGTAGCAAGGAGAAAGCAGGTGAGGCATGGAAGGAACTGTGGAGCACTTGTAATAACAATAAACCCTTTGAGGTACGTCGGTTGTCTGTACCTGAAGTTCCTACCGTGATGTCTGAGAATCCCCTGGTGTGTACCAATGATGCCGCCATGTGGAGCCTGGCAGCTATTTACATGCAGGAAGTCATTCCCCAATAATATGGAAGAGATAAAAGTAGAAATCAATCTGATTGATAGTCATGAAACCCTTGCATTGCCTTATGCCGAGGAAGGTGTTCGTGCCGGGTTCCCCTCCCCTGCCGAGGAGCACATGATGACGGGTATTGATTTGAACAAAGAACTGGTACGTCATCCTGAAACGACCTTTTACGCAAGGGTGAAGGGGCACTCCATGGCGGGGGTAGGTATTGATGATGGTGATTTGGTGGTGGTGGATAAATCGCTTGATGCATGTACTGGCAATTATGTAGTGGCATGTATTGATGGGGAGTTCACGCTAAAAGAGTTTCGCATTGATGATTCAAATCACTGTGCATGGCTGATGCCGGCCAACGAAGCATATCATCCGATTCGGATTACCGAGGAGAATAATTTTATGGTGTGGGGAGTGGTGACCTATGTCATTAAAAAGGTATACAAGTAGATAAATACTCTCATGTTTGGGCTGGCTGATTGTAATAATTTCTTTGTGTCTTGCGAACGCGTGTTCCGTCCTGATTTGAGAGATAAACCCGTAGTGGTGCTGTCTAATAATGATGGTTGTGTCATCTCTCGTAGCAACGAGAGTAAGGCGATGGGAATCAAGATGGGGGAGCCTTTTTTCAAGATACGTCATTTGATGGAACAGGGTAAAGTAGCAGTCTTCTCCAGCAATTATTCTTTATATGGCGATATGAGTCGTCGTGTCATGTCCATGTTGTCTTTATATACGCCCCATTTGGATATTTATAGTATTGATGAAGCAATTCTTGATTTCACAGGTTTGGGCGATGCCGATGTGTTGCGAGCGCATGGAAAGAAGATGGTTCGTGATATCAACAAAGGAGTAGGTGTACCTATATCATTAGGCATTGCAGCGACAAAGACATTGGCGAAGATGGCGAGTAAGTATGCCAAACAATATCCAGCATATGAAGGGGTTTGCTTGATAGATTCCGACGAGAAGAGAGAGAAGGCATTGCAACAATTCCCTATAGGAGATGTATGGGGTGTGGGCAGACAGATGCTCAAAACAATGACGTATTATGGCGTTCGCACTGCATGGGATTTTGTGCAGCGGTCGGAGAACTGGGTGCGTCGTGAATTCAATGTGAATGCTGTGCGGACGTGGCGTGAGTTGCAAGGTATCAACTGTATCAAAATAGATGAATTGCCTTATAAGAAAAGTATATGTATGAGTCGTAGCTTTCCTGGTGCCGGTATTTCGAAACTGAGTGAATTGGAGGAGGCAGTGGCGTATTTTGCAACGGAATGTGCACGTAAATTGCGTGAACAACAATCTTGTTGTGGCCAAATCACTGTGTTTGCATATACCAGTCGTTTTCGTCAGGAACAGCCATCAGACCTATTGCACCAGCATATTAGGATGAACGTTCCCACATGTGATACAGCGGAAATTGTGCATGCTGCATTGGAGTGTGTCAGGAGGCATGTTGTACAAGATCTCTATTCCTACAAAAAGGCAGGCGTGATGGTGTGGGATATCGTATCTTCGGATGCCGTTCAGACCCTACTTTTCGACGAGGTGGATCGTGGCAAACAGAAGAAACTCATACAAGCCGTTGATTCCATTAACCGCAAGAACGGTCATAATGTGGTCAAGGTGGCAACGATGGGCGAACGACGTGAATATGTGGCAGATCATAAATACGTGTCACGTCGCTATACTACGAATATCAATGACATACTGGAACTAAAAGTGTAGTTCCAATATCATGTTGATGAAGATGCTTTATAAGTCGCCCACGATAATCATATCCTTCCAATGGTGCGCATTGCGGTATTTCTCTACCGATGCAGCGGGTACATGAACGGTCACGTACGGAGCCTGCCCGCGACGGATGATGGCAGATAGGTTTTGTGGTTCGGGGGCGTAGTTATAAATGTGCTGCAACTTGTGGCAATCAAAGAATGCGTATTCCCCGATGGTGGTCACACCGGCTGGTATAGTGATCTCTTGTAGGTCAAAGCACATCCAGAACACTCCTCTGCTGATGGTTTTTAATGTAGATGGCAACTGGATACTTACCAAACTGTCACAGTTGGCAAAGGCATCCAATCCTAATGTCTCTGTTCCTTCCGGTACGACTACTTGTTTGAGTCTTTTGCATCGTGCAAAGGCTGCATGTCCTATCGTTTCAAGGGTGTTAGGAAGTTTAAGGTAGGTGACGCCACTACCTTTGAAACATTTACGCTCTATAGTGGTGATGCCTTCGGGGATGGTTGCAGAAGCCATATTTTTACAATTATAAAATGCGTATTCACCAATTCTGCGAAGACTTTGTGGAAGGAATACGCTTGTCACTTTCGTACAATCACAAAAAGCAGAGTCCGCAATTTCTATAGTTGTATATTTTTGTCCGTCGATATTCAAGTGCTCGTAAATGTATAGGTTACTAGAGTCTGTTTGGCCCATCACCATACATGCGTTGTCGGTTTTTGATACGATCTTGTAATGGATGCCTTCAATCTTGGTGTCGGTGTTCAGATTGAGCATGAGCAACTTGTGATATTTCGTGCCGATGAACAACTGCCAACCGATGCCGGCAAAAACGAGCAATGCGAAGAACGTGGTTAAACTTGCAAAGGTTCTGTTTCTGCGTTTTAATACCTTTTCAATCTCGTCGGTGTTCTCAAAGCGCTTTTTCTTGTCTTCGTTCAGGCAACGTTCTTTGATAAGGCTCAAGTGTTTCGGCAGTGGGGTTCCACTCTCTTCTTCGATATATTGCAATAATTTGCCTATCCCATAAATATCGGTTCTGGCATCTACCTTCTCCAGATCGTTGTTGGATAGTTCGGGAGAGGCGAAAGGTCGGGTTCGTTCTGCTGTATAATCGTTATGGTCTGTAAAACATCCACCAAGGTCAACCAATCGAACATCGTTGCTGATTTGTGTCAGCATCACGTTTTCTGGTTTCAAGTCTAAGTAGGCAATGTTGTGTTCGTGTAGCAACTTTAGCGCTTTTAGCAGTTGGCGCAACATCTTTTCGGTGTTTCGGTGGTTGCTGAAAAACTCCGGCTCCATTGCCATCTTCTCGGCGATGTTCATCCCATTGATGTGTTCCATCAATATGTAAAGTCCGTTTTCGTCTTCGCTGATACTGATGTATTTCACGATGTAAGGACAATGAATGCCATGCCCAATCTCAAATTCTTTATACATGGCTGCCTTGTGGCGCAAACTGTCTTTATTGGTATGATTCAATTGCTTCTTGAATCTTTTCTTATTGTTGATGACTACAACGGAAGTAACTGATTTTGTGTCGCTCTTTTTATTTATAAATTCTGATGTACTCATTGATGTTGGTGTTTGCTTGGTGAGTCATTTTATTCACCTAAAAGTCGGAAACTGATGCCTCCCACTTTGCCACATACGTAGTCGCATGGCTCATCTATTTGGGTGCCTCTCACGTTCTTGAGCCACAAAGGTTGTTTCATGACGAACGATTCACAATGAACAGTCATGCCTACTGCCAATTTGCTATTTTTCGATTCAACTACCGAGAATAAATCGTTGTCGCCCTCATGTTTAAGGACGATTCTGCGTTTGGGATACCAACTGATTTCAATCCGTTCGTTGGGTTGCATCAAGAAACAGTGTTGTGTGTCGTGTTTTACGAACTCACTTGAATAATTGTCCAAATGGTCCTGGTGCTCGGAAAAACTTTGGAAATCTTTGTAACCGACGAATTTGGATAAGACGTTGAGTGTCCGTGTTTGAGGTGTGGGATGTTCGTCTTTAAAATATCCCCAAAAACGTTTGAGGGTGGTGGGGCTGATGACGTCAATGTTTTCCAACTCAATTCTTTCGGACAATAGTATGAAATCATTGTGTCCGCAAATGTCGCGGTCCATACGGTCTGCCACTGCTTCACGAAGTCTTTTACAATATATCTCGGTTTTATCCATAGCCTGTTTTAAAGTTTGGTGCACAAAAGTAAGTAATAATAATAGAATAAATAAGGGAAAAATAAAGAAAAACGAATCAAGACCAAACAAGGGCAAAAAGGACAAAGTATTTGCGTTTTTTTATAGTAAATTTAATTTGTTATCTTTGTGCATGACAAGCTATCTGTAAATTATAAACTAAGAAACATGAGAAACTATTATTTTACTCTTGGTATTGCATTGCTGTGCTGTATTAATGTCTTTTCTGCAAACTGGATGAAACGGTTGCCAAATCATTTGTTTTTATCACAAGTCTCTATCCCGGGAACGCATGATTCTGCTACTGGAAATGGCGTTACGTTGGCTGCTTTTTCACAATGTCAAGATATAGATGTTGCTACTCAATGGTCGTTAGGAGTACGTGCCTTTGATTTCAGACCGAAAGTGAATGGCGACCATTTGCATATCAATCATGGTATAGCACAAACTTCGCTCCGTTTTGATGATGCGTTATTCTTGTTGCGCGATTCATTAATCGCCAACCCATCAGAGTTTGCTGTGGTGCATATGTTGTATGCTACTGGGTATGATAATGAGAAGGATGTCTATGTTACGATGTTGAACGAACTTTTGAATAGGGATGATTTGAAGGACTATCTTATAGATTTTCGTTCTGATTTGACTGTCGGAGATATGCGCGGAAAGATATTATTGTTGAGTAGAGAACAATATGCCACAGTTCCTATTACAGGTGGATTCTTTCAGAATTGGTGTGGCTGGTTGGATTGGGGCGCACAAACATCATGTTCTATTATCGGCCCCGGTAATACGGTCACCAAACGGAGCAAACTTTATGTTCAGGATTTTTCAAATACGACTGATGAGAATGGTGGAGTAAAAGCTAAAATCGATGCGGTTAAGCAGATGCTGAATTTTAGCACAAAACATGAAACGAACAAAAGTGATGATGTCATTTGGGTGTTTAATTTTGCTTCGGCATATCATGGCTCGTTGTCAACGGCAAATGGCTATCGGGAAAATGCAACCAATACGAATGCTGCCATTATAGAATATTTGAAAGAGAATGTGCCGGGGCCAACCGGAGTTATTTTAATGGATTATGCAGGAGTGGATAGGAGTCCTAACGTATCTACCGGTAAATATCTGACGAGGGGCAAAGAGGCCATTGATTCGATTATCGTTAATAATTACAAATGGCTTACTTTGGTGAACCAAGACATCTATGACAGGGTTATCAAACGAGTTGACAGACTTTATTCCAAATTAGAAGATGCAGAAACGACCATTGCAGAAGAGTGTAAAGATGTAGCCGCAGAATTTGAAGATGATTTATTGGCGGCAAGAGCTGTTGTGGACAGCATGAAATCGGAAATGGACAGTTTATGTGCCAATTGGTTGTTGACGGAGAGCTATACTATAGAATATACACCGACAAATAAAATAATAACAGGTATTATATCTTCAGCACAAGAGGCACAAACAAAGTATGAACAAGAGATGTCGGTGGGTGTAGTGCGTAAGGAGAATAAGGTTGTTCAAATCTATACGATTAGTGGCGAACGATTGAATCAGAGGAAACAAGGTGATATTAATATTGTTCGTTATGCTAATGGTGTGGTAAAGAAAGAATTATATTAATATTATTACTTGCGTAAATAAAAAAATCAAGGGAAATTCGAATTTCCCTTGATTTTTTGTGCGCCTAATAGGACTCGAACCTACACGCCGCGAAGCACCAGATCCTAAGTCTGGCGTGTCTACCAATTTCACCACAGGCGCTTAAGACGAGTGCAAAGATAGGAAGTTTTCTTTGCCCTTCCAAATTATTTGTTCAGAAATTCTCGTGCCGTCTCAATCATCGTGTCCTTATTGCGAAGAACATCGTCGGTAGAAAGTGATGTGAAGATGTCGGGTACGATGCCAAATTCAATATGATTCATTCCGGCATCGTACATGGGGCAAGCCGAGAAACGTACCGACCACCCGTTGGGCAGTTCGGAGGAGAAGGGCAGACCGGAACCGCCACCGGTGTTGTCGCCCATGATGGTGACCAAAGGCATGGCCTTCATGTTGCGCACAAAGGTATTGGTAGCACTGTAACAAGTGCGATTGGTTAGGACGACAACTCTTTTCTGCCATCTGATGCCTTGCGATGGGACAATATATTCTGCCTCTGGAGTAGAGAAATCATTATGACCGTTTCCGGTCTTGTGGCTGAGATAACCTACCAACTGCTTTTCGTTGGTGAAACGTTCGGACAGGCGCTCAGCATAGGTCAGTGTTCCACCGGAGTTATTGCGCACATCTACAATCAGTCCGTTGCACAGACGCAGATGATGCATCACTTCATCCAAGTTACCATTACCGATACCCGAAGAGAAACTTTCGTACCGGATGTAACCGATGTTGTCGTCCAAAATCTGGTATTTGATACCGGCTGCGATGCGGTAGTCCGTACCTAAATAATATTTCAGCAGGTTCTCGTTGAAATTCTCAGGATAATCCTCATGCCATTTCCAATAGCGTCCCACGTCGGCAGAGGTGTATAAATTAACATGTCCGTCGCGCAGTTCTGCAAGCATCTCGCATAGCACTTCAAATAATTGATCGTCGGTCATTCCATCGTTGATGCGAGGACGATATTTTGCATACACCTTACCCCAAGGCAGGCATCCGTTCTGTACCTTGTAGTCATGGAAACAATAGCGGTTGTCTATGATGTGCCACAGTGCCTCGAAATTACCGGTGGGGGTGTCTGCTTGTTCTTCTTCGCGGATGCAACTCGTCAGGCAGAGGAGTGTGAAGAATATGATGGTGAATAAGACTTGTATCTGTTTCATCTTGTACCGCAGTTTACATTATGAATGAATGGTGTTGAGGTTCTCTGCGCTTGACGAAACTGAAGTGCTTGACATAGCCGATCATGAAACTGTGGTTCCATGTATGGCTCTTGATGCCG
The DNA here is from genome assembly GCA_017630975.1 of Paraprevotella sp. GTDB lineage: Bacteria > Bacteroidota > Bacteroidia > Bacteroidales > Bacteroidaceae > Paraprevotella. Next base: position 10,059 of record JAGBUF010000186.1, read on the forward strand.
TTCAC
>JAGBUF010000187.1 GCA_017630975.1 Paraprevotella sp.
CTATGGATATAATTGGTGCGGATGTCGTGTTTTAGCAGATATTCCGTCAGTTCTTCAGCCATACGTTTGGTCAGTGTGGTCACGAGGATGCGTTCGTCTCTTCGGATTCTCACTTCAATTTCCTCCATAAGGTCGTCCACTTGATTCAGGCTGGGGCGTACTTCTATAACGGGGTCCAGCAAACCGGTAGGGCGAATAACTTGTTCTACAATAACTCCTTCACTTTGGATGATTTCGTAATCTGCCGGTGTAGCGGAAACATAGATGACTTGTTTCGCCATTTGTTGAAACTCCTCAAATTTCAGCGGTCGATTGTCCATCGCAGCCGGCAGTCTGAATCCGTATTCTACCAAGTTTTTCTTTCGTGCTCGGTCGCCTCCGTACATGGCACTGATTTGTGGGATAGAGGCGTGACTTTCATCTATGACAATCAGGTATTCTTCTGGGAAAAAATCCAGCAGACAGTAGGGGCGTGTTCCTGCTTCTCTGCCATCAAAATATCTTGAATAGTTTTCAATGCCACTGCAATGTCCGAGTTCCCGAATCATTTCCATGTCGTATGTGACACGTTCGTATAATCGTTTTGCCTCGTAGGCTTTGCCAATCTCCTGGAAATATTCTACTTGATGGTGTAAGTCGTCCTCTATTTGGTGAATGGCAGCCAATGTTGACTCTTTTGTGGTCATGAAAAGATTGGCAGGGTAGATGCGGTATTCGTCAAAGTTGCCCAGTCTCATACAACTGATGGGGTCTACCTCCTCAATGGCATCAATCTCGTCATCCCAAAATGTTACTCTTAAAAGGTTGTCCGAATATGCCAAATATATATCTATAGTGTCACCTTTGACACGAAAATTACCACGTTCAAGATTGAGGTCGTTACGGGTATATAGGCTATCCACCAATCTGCGCAGCAGAACGTTCCTATCCATCAGCATTCCCTTTTTGAGCTCTATGACATTATTGTAGAAAGCCGATGGGTTGCCCATACCATAGATGCAACTGACTGACGATACCACAATGACGTCTTTTCTGCCGGAGAGCAGTGCTGAGGTCGCTGCAAGGCGCAGTTTGTCTATTTCATCGTTGATAGCCAGATCTTTTTCAATATAGGTATCTGTTGAAGGAATATATGCTTCCGGTTGATAGTAGTCATAATAGGATACATAGTATTCCACAGCATTGTTAGGGAAGAAACTTTTGAATTCTCCGTACAGTTGTGCGGCAAGAGTCTTGTTGTGACTTAAGATGAGTGTTGGTTTGTTGATATTTTTGATAACATTGGCAATGGTAAAAGTTTTTCCCGATCCGGTTACACCCAATAATGTTTGTGCCGGTGTGCCTTGCAATACACCTTGTGTCAGTTGGGCGATAGCCTCCGGTTGGTCGCCTGTAGGTCTGTAGTCAGATATCAATTCAAAGTTTGGCATTTTAGAATCACACTAATGAATAAAATGAAATAACAAAGTTAAACATTATATCCATAAAACAGTTTGCATGTTCCTTTTTTTGCATATAAAAACATTCTTTCTTTGCATAAGTCGGTTGTTTTCTATAATTTTGCAAATCAATTGTACAATATGAAGCGATATTACCTGTGTTTGTTGTCTATATTGATGTTCTTTACGTCATGTAAGCATTACAATAATGTAATGAAGACGACTGACTATGAATATAAGTACGAAGCAGCAAAAGAATACTTTGTTAAAGGACAATATGCTAAGGCTGCTGTCTTGTTGGCAGATATGGTAACGATGCTGAAAGGAACATTGCGAGCAGAGGAATCCTTGTATATGTTAGCAATGTCAGAGTATTGTGATGGGAATTATGATGTAGCATATTCATATTTCAAAAAGTATTATCAGTCATATCCTAAAGGGGTATATGTAGAGCAAGCGCGTTACTATGCAGGTTGTGCTTTGTATGAAGGAGTTCCTGATACACGTTTGGATCAGACAAATGCTTCTGCAGCAATAGCTGAGTTTCAAACATTCCTGGACATTTATCCATATACTACATTACGTCAGCAAGCGCAAGATATGATATTTGCCTTGCAGGACAAGATGGTGGAGAAAGAATATCAAGCAGCGAAACTATATCTTGACTTGGGTTCATATATGGGCAATTGTGCATACGGAGGCAGTAATTATGAAGCTTGTATTGTGACATCACGCAATGCACTTCTTGATTTCCCTTATGCCAGTCCTCAGCGACGTGAACAATTCTCGTTTATGATACTTCAAGCGAAATATCAATTGGCATACCAAAGTGTGGAGGATAAACGCTTGGAGCGTTATCGTGATACAATAGATGAGTATTATGGATTCATCAATGAATATCCTGAGTCAAAACATTTGAAAGAAGCGCAGAAAATATTCGAGAATTCAGATAAGATTGTGAATAAGAATAAAAACAAAAATAATATAAA
>JAGBUF010000188.1 GCA_017630975.1 Paraprevotella sp.
AGATACACAGTGAGCATAACAGTTGAGAACGAAGAAGTGACCTTCGGATTCAAATGTGAAAGCACTAACGCCAACTGGATTACGGTGGACCATTTCCAATTGATAAAGACAGATGGAGGATTAAGAACCGAAGCCGCAAAACCTCTTAACAGAGGATTGATGGCTGTGAATCTTACCACATCAGGCGGAACAGGAAATCTCATCAGTTGGCGTATCAGAGAAAACGACCCTAAAGACTATAGTTACAAATTATACAGCGGAACTTCTAGGTCACAAAAGAGACTCGTAAACAATGGCAACCCTATCAAAGGACGCTCAAATTTCATTGACACCAACGGAACAACTTCTACCTACTACCGCTTGGTGGTGCTGGACAAAGACGGAAATGCTGTAGACTCCATGGCTTCAGTAAAAACTTGGAGCAATCAAACCATAACCATCCCGACTATCACACCCACGGATACAAGAGGACTGAATGCTACATATACTCCCAACGATGCATCATACTGCGATATGGACGGAGACGGAGAATATGAAATTATTCTGAAATGGGATCCAAGCAACTCCAAAGATGCAGCCTCTAATGGTACTACCTCAGATACCTATTTTGATTGTTATAAACTTAATGGTACACGTCTGTGGCGCATCAATCAAGGGCCCAACATCCGTTCCGGTGCACACACCACTCCATTTATTGCTTGGGACCTCAATGGTGATGGTTATGGTGAATTCATCATTAAAACAGCCCCCGGCACCATTGACGGAAATGGGAATTACGTTGTCATGAACGGTGATGACCCCCTACAAGACTGCCTCAGCGGTAGAGGAAAGCCGGATAGAGGTCCGGAGTATTTAACTGTTTTTGATGGAATGACCGGAGCTGAGATTTCCACCATTAAGTACCACACAGATTATGCTACAGGACAAAATTACTGGGGCGACAGTAACCAGAATCGTTCGGAGAGATACACCGCATGCTTGGCCTACCTTGATGGAAAAAACAGGAATCCATCAGCCATTTTCAACCGTGGTTATTATTCTGGTGCCTTCGTAGGTGCATACGACTTTGATGGTTACACACTTAGAGAACGATGGGTTTCAAGGAATACGACATCCGGGAAAGGACTTTGGGGAGAAGGCGCTCATTGGTTGACCGCTGCCGACCTTGACGGTGATGGGTTTCATGAGATTCAATTCGGTTCGGCTGCTCTTGACCACAACGGGCAACTGCTTTACCGCACAGGATTAGGGCATGGCGATGCATTCCACATAGGCGATTTTCTCACTAACCGTCCCGGTTTGGAAACATTTATGTGTCATGAATCCAAACCATATGGTGTTGATTTGCGTGATGCAAAGAGTGGCGAATTAATACTCCACCTTACGGCTGGCGGTGACACGGGACGCGGCCTTGCTGCTCACTTTGATTCCAGCCAACAAAGCGCACAGTTTATACATAGTGCATCTGGCGCCATGTATAACGCAGATGGAGGTACCGTCAATGCCGATACATGGGCTATCGGTTCATCCGGTGCTGGTGTCAACTGCCGTATCTACTGGGATGGTGATTTATTCGATGAGTTTTTTGATAAGTCCATCCTTGGTCATTGGAATCCGACCGGGAAATATTTTGACCGTCTAAAATTCAATGGTGGAAACTACGTATGGGGTAGCTTGACAAATGGAACTAAGTACAATCCATGCGTTATGGGAGATTTATTAGGAGATTGGCGCGAAGAAATCGTGACTTATGACACGAACAACAACTACCTCATCATCAATGCCACTAATTACACATCCAATTATCCCGTCCCCCACCTTATGGATGATATCCAATATCGTGAGAATGTTGTTTCGCAAAATGTCGGTTATAACCAACCGCCTCATTTGAGTTACGACCCGGCTGTACGCTTTGGTGTCATCAAAGTTGAGCTTCCCACAGGCGATTTGGAGAATGATATTTATTACATTCAAAATGTTTCTAATGGCAAGTTCTTACTGGGTGGCTCATATTGGGGAACCCGTGCTATTGTCGGAGACCATGGTATAGACTTTACCACGTCCCTCATAGCAAACGATACTTATCACCTTGATTCTAAGATTGCCAACTCAGGTACTGACCATTTCTTAACCTCGCTCGATGAACCATATGTTGACGGTCCTGCAGGTAACATTATCATCAAGGCACTCGACAATGGAACTTATTCCATTTCTAACGATATTGCATATTTGGAAGTAACAGCTGACAATCATACAATGTATTCCGCAACAACACCTAATGCGCCTTCGGCTCAATGGCTGTTTCACACCTATACTGATATGATTACCCATTTAAACCAGGCAACCAAAGAGAATCCGATAGATGCGACCTTCCTTATTCAAGACCCTAATTTTGGACGAAACGACCAACGTTATAGCAGTTGGATTTGGTCAACAGACTGTACGAACAATAAGAATGATGGCGAATCAACAAATTTCTGCGTTGAATCCTGGCATTCTACGTTTACTTTCAGCCAGATACTCAGCGGTATTCCCAATGGTTGGTATAAACTTTCGGCACAAGGATTCTATCGGGCAGACGGAAGCGATATGAACCATCCAACTATATTCGCAAACGATTCGGAGGCAACTCTTCCCAATGTCCTCTCTGAAGGAAAAGCATCGGCCACCAATGGTTTTTCTGTTCTTGTAAATGGAGTGTATATTCCCAACACAATGGCCGATGCTTCTATTGCATTCAGCAACGGCCACTACTACACAGATGAAATCCTTTTCCAAGTAACGGGTGGTACCGCTACAATTGGAATAAGAAACCCTTTCAATGTCACGGATTGGTGCATCTGGGATAATATGGAACTATCATATTACGGAATAAAGAATCCATCCAATGAAAACAGCATCAACGAAACACTTCAAACGGAATCCGAACATGATGTTATATATACAATTCACGGCATACGGATAAAGGAAATCACAAAACCGGGTATATACATCATCAACAATAAGAAAGTGATAAAAAAATAAAAATATTGGCGTTGAATAAAACTTATTTCCAATGTTACAGAGCACATTTTTTAAGAAGAGCATGAGAAATATCCTTTTATTGGGGATACTTCTCACCACTAGTTTAGTCGCAACGGCACAAGAAAAATACCGATTTGTTTGTACCGACTACACACGTTTGACTGACCGTGTACCTTCTGCATCGAACATGACATTTGATGAAGAAGCCAACACATTCACTATCCGACGTTCGGGAGCCAACAACATCGCTTTTGCCATGGATAAAGCGACAAAAGACAATGCCTATTATATTAAAGGCGACCAACATTGGTTCGTGATTCATGGTAGCGGACTGAGCTCGACCACTAATGCAAGCTACATCTGGTGGATGAATGGTTTTAACAGAAATGGTAGTGAGGCTCCCCAAAAAATTATCAAACAAGCAGACAACACCACTCTGCTACTTTGGAATTTGAAAGAAACTTCTACCATCAATGGAAACTTTGACTTTGCTGCACCCAAAATCACCATTTCTTCTCATGGAAACGAATTCATTTCCGCAATAGGACTGACTGCTATCAGTGTGTCAGCCACTATCATGGATGTTTCTTTCTACAACAACTACGAAGTAGTATTTAAGTACCCGGAAGCTCTAACAACCGTGGGATTCCGAGATGAAGCATCACTCATCACCTCTGTCAAAGAAAAACTGGACGCTGCCATCAAGCAAGCAGATGCACTGCTTGCCGTAGTGCCTGAATCATCCTCTAAAGAGAATTTGGAAAAAGCGACTACAAATGCAAAAGATATCTACAATGGTGAAATCAATAGCATTGAAACAGCAGAAAACGCATACCTCCAAATAGGAATTGTTGAAAATGCTATTTCCACTTATAAGCAAGAAGAACCTGTTTATAGTTGGGAGACTACTGAAAATGGATTCAAAGCCGTCCTTAACGACCTTCACACCCAAGTAGTTTGCTACACTGATCAGATCATACGCATCTTCAAGTCCTATCATGGTAATGTGGCTCAGAAGAAAAGCCTCAGCGTTACTGCACAACCGGACTATGTAGGTGTCAGCGTGAACGAAGAGAATGGATATGTCACTTTGAACAATGGTAAAGTTCTGATTAAATATTGTTTAAAGACCGGACAAATGAGTTTTGAACGTTTGGAAGGTGGCAACATCATCAGTGAAAAAGAATATGGAACAGAATTCCTTACCACCAAGGATGGTATCTTTGATAGCTATAAAATTACGAATGTCTTTACACTCGATGATGACGAACAAATCTACGGATTGGGACAAATTCAGAATGGAGATTTGAATCAACGTGGTAAAAGTATCCATCTAGAACAGGACAACATGAAAGTATGCATCCCATATTTCCAATCTACGAAGAACTATGGCTTGTTCTGGGATAACTACTCTCCTACCACCTTTACCGATAATGAAGAAGGTACAAGTTTCCAATCCACCGGAACAGAAATTGACTATTATATTTTGGTGGGCAACAACAGTAATGATGTATTGAACTTGATGCGCAACCTGACAGGAAAAAGTCCGATGCCAACCCTTTGGAACTTCGGTCTTTATCAAAGTAAAGAGCGCTATGTCAGCTCGACTGAGGTACGTGAAGTATTGGGCAAATATCGTCAGTTGCAAGTTCCTCTTGACTGTATCGTACAAGATTGGCAATATTGGGGAACAGACAACAACAACTGGAATGCACTGGCATTTGAGAACCCCACATACTCTGATGGCGAACAAATGATTGCCGACGTACATGCTCAGAATGCCAAATTGATGATTTCTATCTGGGCCAACTTCGGCCCCAACACACGTCCTTACAAAGAATTGAACGAATTGGGCAGACTGATTCCCGTAGGTAAGGACGGAAGTTATCCTGGTGGCTATTACGTATGGCCTTACGATGTCTATGATGAAGGCGCACGTGGAATCTATTGGAAATACTTGTACAACGGACTGGTATCAAAAGGTGTTGATGCCTATTGGATGGACTCAACAGAACCTGACTATTTCAATCATTTGGAAAGCGATTTGGATTACATCTCAGGCTGCGGACAGACCTGGAGAAGTTTGCGCAACGCCTTCCCTATCGCCCATATCAGTGGAACACATGACAACCACCGCACAGCTGAAGCGGCAAACGACCCTTACCTAAGCGGCAAGCGAGTTTCTATTCTTACTCGTTCTGCATTCACCGGACAACAACGTTATGGTGCCAACACCTGGAGTGGTGACGTCACTTCCAGTTGGGAGAACTTCGCTAACCAAATTCCTGCGGCTTGCAACTTCTCCGCATGCGGTATTCCATACTGGAACAGTGATATTGGTGGATTCTTTACCGGAAGTGTTGGCGGTGTAAACGACCCTGCATGGCGCAGACTTTACATGCGCTGGGCACAATTCGGAACATTTACCCCTATGATGCGCTTCCATGGCACCAATACTCCTCGCGAAATCTATCAATTTGGATCAGAGAACGATGGTATCGGTGAATTTGACCAACTGCTCAAATACATCAAAATCCGCTACCGCATGTTACCTTATTTATATAGTACGGCATGGCAAGTGAGCAGTCAAAACAAAACTTTCATGCAAGCTCTCCCTATCGCTTTCAACGAAGACGAAAACGGTTATCATGTGAAAGACCAATATATGTTCGGAGAATCCTTCCTTGTTGCACCCATCATTCAAGATGCAGCTACATCACGCCAAGTGTATCTGCCTGCTAACCACAAGTGGGTAGACTTTTGGACAGGTGAAACATTTGAAGGTGGACAGGAAATCACAAAGAAAGCTCCTCTTGACATACTGCCACTCTATGTCAAAGCCGGAAGTATTATGCCTTGGGGACCGGACATGCAATACTCAACAGAAAAGACTTGGGACCATCTTGAAATTCGCATTTACCCAGGAGCTGATGGCACATTCACACTTTATGAAGACGAAAACGACAACTACAATTACGAGAAAGGACAATATAGTGAAATACCTTTTGTATGGAACGAAGAGACACAGACTTTGACCATCGGTGAACGTAAAGGTTCGTTTAACGGAATGTTGGCTTCACGTACTTTCAATATCTGCCGCGTTTCAACATTACATGGTACCGGAGATTTGCACGAAACGAACTACCATACAACTGTAACGTATACAGGAGAAGCTACCAGCATCACTCTCGAAGCTGACAAAACTTCCGTTATCACCAAAGAAGATTGCACAGATTATATCAAAAACCCAAGTTTTGAGACCGGGAACACCACCGGTTGGACTGTCAATTGCAATACAGCATGGTTCGGTATCAATCGTGGAGAAGGAGCAGGTGATCCCGCTGCCACTGATGGCGTCTACATCTTTGGTGTTTGGGATGCTGCAAACAGTGGAAAGAATGCCACCATCAGCCAGGAACTCACCTCTCTGCCCAAAGGTACCTACGAGTTGACAGTAGACATGCACGCCCCAGGCCGTGTTAATTTCCCTCGTTTGGGTAATCAACAACTTTATGCCAACAACGTCATTGCTTTGTTCAAAGACCAAATTACTACCGCTGGTACTGGAGATACCTATCCCTTGCA
>JAGBUF010000189.1 GCA_017630975.1 Paraprevotella sp.
CGTTCATACTCCTCCTCAAACCCGGGCTTCAGAAACATTTTAAAAGCAAACCTTTTCATACTATCATACAAGTTGTTAATGATTATTTCGGTAAATTGAACGCTGCTGACATTTCACGCATCTGTGCCTCGCTCATTCCCTCGGGTTCAAAACCCATATTCTTTGAAGCAATGTAGATAAGGGCAGACTTATTGAGTACATCCACTTGATCGAATGCCGCCATCACATCTACATCTACAGCAAACACACCATGTTTCTCCCACATCACCACATCATAATCATCCAATTCTCCTATGGTGGCTTCCGCCAGCTCTACCGAACCGGGCAAGGTGTAAGGCACAATTCCTAATCCTCTGGGACAGAAAGCCTTGGTTTCAGGAATCATACTCCAGAGGAGCTTGGTAGCCACATCCTTTTCCAGGAATTTCGCATAATGACTCATCGCCACCAGTTCTATGGGATGCGTATGCACCGATGCCTTATAAGGCGAACCCTTGGCTATCAAATAATTATGCACACTAAGATGTGACGGCAACTCCGAAGTAGGCATCACAGGATGATCCGCTATAATCTCATAAGAAGCACAATCATCACAGATGCGAATTACCGAACCATTCTCCATCGGCTGGCGCGCCAAATCGCGCATCCGCTTGTTCGTACCCTTGCAATAAAAATAGCATCCCTTCAAATGTGGTAATACTGCACCTATCGGTTTACGTTCTGCTATTGCCGGAAGTGCACGGATCGCATCATCCACCCACTCGGTGATATTGACGGTGATATTACCACCGTTGCGCTCTGCCCAACCTTTCTGCCACAGATAACCTGCCACTTCTGCCACCTTATATACTTCCTCTTTCAAACGAGGACGATTCTCCAATATACTCATAGTCAAAATTATTATAACATTTCATTCAGATTTCATCATCACCATAACGCTCACGTGTAATTTGCTCCAAGGATTTTCCTCTTGTGTCGGGACAGCCAATAACACCCACTACCAGTGATATCAGCAGGAGCGCCACCATACAGTATGCAGCCATGGTAAAACCTTCGCCATGTTCGCCATAAATAAAGGTGAACACCAAGCCCCATACGGCAGACAATCCACGCACCACAAAGAACATCAGTCCTTGTGCTCCTGCCCTGAATTTGGCAGGGAACAATTCAGACCCCCACAACGCATAGAAAATCTGCACGGAGATACCGCCATTCACGCCCCAAAGAATAGAGAAAGCCCAAAGACTACCCATACCATTGACACCATGAATAATGACCAACCATGTACCTAGCGCTGCCAATAGGCCCAAGACATATAGTATCTTATGCGAAACTTTATCAATAAGGAAAGATACCACAAATGTAACAACGACGACAATGAACCATCCGGCGCAACTGAGCATATTGGCATACTCATTACTCAAGCCTCCTGCAGTTTCGTAAATATGAGGTTGGAAAAACCCCATCACAGAAGCTACTAAATTCCACGTCAGATAGATGACCGCAAGAAAACAAACGGTTTTCACCACCTTGACATTAGAAAACAATTGTCGGAAAGCGTGCAATAAACTTGTATCCTCACCATTAGTCTGTGCTGCTTCTCGCGTAGATGTCCACTCCTTACTTTCTTCCAGATTTCGTTGCATCAGCCATGCGACAAGCGCAACAACAAACAACGAGAAAAAAACGAGCCGTGAACTGAACACATTGAGTGCATCACCGACAAGAGTATCACCTCCTACCGCATGACCAATTGTTTCTACCCAACCGAACAGATAACCTCCGGGAGCAAAAAACATGCCCAACAGGAGTATTATCATTGGTCCGAATCCCCACGACATCTGTGAGATACAGATGTTACGTCCACGATTGTTGACCTCTGAACTTTCAGAGATATATGTCCATGAAGCAGGCACTCCGATACCAACGGACACACCTGTAACAAGAAAACCAGCCAACAACATGGGGAAATTGACGGAACACATCACCAACAATACACCCAACATATACACCAATAAATTATAGGTATAGATGAATTTACGACCGTACTTATCGGCAAGGAAACCACCGATAATGGCTCCTACGGCTGCACCCAAGCAATTGGCACTGATAAAGTTCAGCCATCCGAGATGTACCTCCGTCAATCCTAAATATTTCTGCCACAACGTGAGTCCGCTGGCTCCGGCTACAATAGCACCGGCATCCAGATAGTTGGTAAGGGACACCGCTATGGTACTTTTTAAACTACTGCTTTTACCTGTCATTATTCTATAGATTTGGATTTAGACTATCGTTTACTGGTCACTTCTGCCTCGTACTTCTCTATCTCAGCGATAAAGGTCTCGCCCACAGGAACATTGTTCTTCATGCAGAACATATCATACACTGCATTCCATGGCAGTGCCTTACACTCCTCAAGCAATGCCAAACATTGGAATCCCTTACCACTCAATTCATATTCGCGCAACAAGGCAATGGGTTCGAGCAATGCACGACACATACATTTCTGCGCAGCACGACTACCGATAACATAGGCTCCAATACGATTAATGGAAGCATCAAAATAGTCCAACCCATAGTGTACACGATCCAATGCATCCGCACGCACAATCTCACTGAACAGTTCAAGTGTAGGGTCATCCATAATGGTAACATGATCTGAATCCCATCGTACCGGACGACTGACATGGAGCATGAGTTCCGGGACATACAACAACATGGAAGAAACCTTGTCAGCCACGCTCTCAGTCGGATGGAAGTGACCGGTATCCAATGTTATCATCTTGTTGCGTGATGCCGCATAGGCAGTATAGAAGTCGTTTGAGCCGACAGTATAACTTTCCAAACCGATACCAAACACCTTTGACTCGATACAGTCTTTCATGTTCTCATACTTCGTCTCAAAAATTTGATCGAGAGAATCCTTGAGCAATTCGCGATAAAGTTTACGGTTTACCGTAATGTCCTTACTTCCATCATGCACCCAAAGATTCATGATACAGGGATCATCTTGCGCCTTACCCATCTCTTCTGCCACTCGACGACAGCGTTTGGTGTGCTCAATCCAAAATTGACGGATTCCCTCATCTGGGTGAGACAAGGAAAGGTTACCACTCTTGGGATGAGAGAACGACGTGGAATTGAAATCCAACTTCATCTGATGTTCCTTTCCCCACTCTATCCAACTTTGAAAATGTTCAGGTTCCACCTCATCACGATCCACCACTTTTCCTTGAAAATCTCCATATATCTCATGAAGATTCAAACGGTGCGTACCAGGTATATAAGATGTTGCTTTCAGTATGTCCTGACGAAGCTCGTCAATATTCCTCGCTTTTCCGGGATAGTTGCCCGTAGCTTGTATCCCCCCAGTCAGGTCACCTCCCTGGCACTCAAAACCGGTTACATCGTCGGCTTGCCAACAATGCAATGAGAGATGAAAATCCTGCATCTGTTGCAAAACTTTTTCTGTATCGACACCCACAGAAGCATATCGTTCACGTGCGATTTCATAAGCTTGTTGTATCAAATGTTCTTTCATATTTTATTGTATTTAAGGTTAGTGTATTTCCTTGGATTGTATGCATAGGAATTCAGTGTAGAGTTTCTCCCACAATTCCGCATCACATGGTTGGTATGTTACTGTTTCTATCGATGCTACCGAAACACGGCGCATATCTTGTGCGTTACAAACACAGCCCGCTGCACGCAACTGCACCAGCACGTTGCCCAATGCTGTCCCCTCCGAAGGTCCGCATACCACCGGCATACCAAGGGCGTTGGCTGCATATTGCATCAGATAACGATTGAGAGAGCCACCACCGATTACATGCAAACGTTTAATCGTAATCGGCGACATGGCTTGCAACATGGACAGCACTTGACGATAACGTAATGCCAAACTCCGGAAGATGCACCTGCAAAAATCTGCCGGACTTTCCGGAATAGCCTGCCCCGTTAGGTGACAATAGTCAACTTTCGCTTTCGTCATAGACACCGGATGGGCAAAGCAGGAAGCATCGGGATTGATCAATCCGCCATAGGTTGATGTCTCACACAACGCAGCCAATTCTGCAACATTTTCCGGTGCATCCACGAACTCTTCCCTACAACGTTCAAAAAGCCATAGTCCACATATATTTTTCAAAAAACGAGTGGTTCCGTCCAATCCTCCCTCATTGGTAAAATTATGGCGAAAACTATCTGCATTGATAATGGGTTGAGGACTTTCTATTCCTAACAATGACCATGTACCACAACTCAGATAGGCAAAATTCTCATCCTGCGCCGGCACTGAAATCACGGCAGAGGCAGTGTCATGGCCTGCTACTGCTATCACAGGAACAGGACCCACACCGGTGAAATGCTGAACTTGTTCGGTAAGCATCCCTACCCTTGTTCCGGGATGCACCATCCGTCCAAACTGTTCACGTCTTACTCCAATCGTTTCCAACAACTCTTCGTCAAATTCTCCTTTTCTTGGATCCATCAGCTGCGAAGTAGATACAATCGTATATTCTGCTACAGCCTCTCCGGTCAACATATACGACAAGGCATCCGGTATAAACAATATTTTATCTGCTCCTGATAAAGCGCAACATCCAGAACGATGCAACACATCCAACTGAAATAGCGAGTTGAACTCCATAAACTGAATCCCCGTCTTTTCATACACCTTTTCAGCCGATATACGTTGGAAAAAATCGTCCAAAACGCCTTCTGTCTGTCCGTCACGATAGCAATATGGCAACCCTGCCAAATTCCCATCGACTGTAAAAAA
>JAGBUF010000024.1 GCA_017630975.1 Paraprevotella sp.
CAACACAAAGGAGGGGCAACTTATTAAAAACAGTTGCCCCTCCTTTTATAAATTCATTCCTTCCTATTTTCCTTCCCAAATATCATTGGTGTAAAGCAATTCCGTGAAGTTGTGATACGGTTTCTTGGCTTTCACTTCCTCTATTTGCTCATGAACAGCCTCGTTGTAAGTGGGCGCTTCCACATCACGAATCACACCTAATGTGATAGGGAAATCAGGTCCTTCCATCAACGCCAACTTCAGATGAAGCGTATTATCCTGACAGTGAGCATCGTGAACGAGGATGTCGCTTTCCGTCACACCATTCTCACCCAACTTCACGACTTTCAAGCCAAAGCCTTCCTGCATCAGACCAAATTCCTTGTTCTCACCGAATAGCATCGGTTTGCCGTGCTCCAAATAGATAGCATTCTTAGCGCGGCCTTCTTTGGAATATACGGAATCATGCGTGCCGTCATTAAAAATCACACAGTTTTGCAGAATTTCACAAACGGAAGCCCCCTTATGAGCATGGGCAGCCTTCAGGATTTCAACCGTTCCGGCAGCATCGGTAGCTACCGCACGGGCAAAGAAACGTCCACGCGCCCCGAAGCAAAGTTCTGCAGGACGGAATGGGTCCTCTACGGTACCGTAAGGTGATGATTTGCTGACAAAACCGCGTGGTGACGTTGGAGAATATTGTCCCTTTGTCAAACCATAAATACGGTTATTGAGTAGAATCATGTTGATATCCACATTGCGACGAACGGCATGGATAAAATGATTTCCACCAATTGCCAAGCCATCGCCATCGCCGGAAATCTGCCATACAGAAATATCCGGATTCGCTACCTTGAAACCGGTAGCAATGGCTGCCGCACGACCATGAATGGTCTGCATGGCATAAGTATTCATATAGTAGGGCAAACGGCTGGAACATCCGATACCGGAAATTACGGCAGTCTGATGAGGTGCCACACCGATTTCAGCCATCGCCTTATGCAAGGACGCCAAGAAGAAGTGGTCGCCACATCCCGGACACCACCGCGGTTGTCCTTTCTTATAATCTTTTGCTGTATATTCTGTCATATTCATATATGCTAATAAGTCCGACTATTTGTTATAAATCTCCGTAAATGCCTCTACCAACTCGCTGACAACAAACGGCTGTCCTTTTACCTCATTGAATTGATAAGGAGCAAATCCATCCACTTTCATGCGCAGATAACCGGCGAACTGCCCCAAGTTCTGCTCTGCCACCACCACTTTCTTGTATTTCATCAATACATCCGCGGTATTGGCCGGCAATGGATTTAAATAAGAGAAGTGCGCCAAAGCCACTTTCTTTCCATCGGCTATCATCTCGTCCATAGCAGAACGCAAATGACCATACGTACCTCCAAAGCCCACTATCAACAATTCTGCATCATCGGCACAACCTTGTACTTCAACATCCGGCACCGGAATCTTTGCCACCTTCTCGGCACGCAAACGACACATCTTGTCGTGATTGTCCGGATCAGTACTAATAGCTCCTGTACGTCCATCCTTCTCCAATCCACCGAGGATGTGAGTATATCCCTCTTGTCCCGGTATCGCCCACTAACGAACCTGATTCTCTTCGTTGCGAATATACGGGGTATAGTTTCCAGCCATTTCCGGAGTGACATAAGGCGGTTTAATAGCAGGATAGTCGTTCAAATCGGGCAATTTGAATGCTCCCGAACCATTTGCAACAAACGCATCTGTCAAAAGCACGACAGGCGTCATGTGTTCCAAAGCCATCTTCGACGCATAATATGCTGCATCCAAACAGTCGGTCGGGGACACCGCAGCCATCACCGGCATGGGCGACTCACCATTTCTGCCAAACAATGCCTGTAACAAGTCTGTTTGCTCACTCTTGGTTGGAAGACCTGTAGAAGGACCACCACGCTGTACATTCAACACCACCAACGGCAACTCGGTGATCACAGCCAAGTTCATTGCTTCCGATTTCAGACAAACGCCCGGACCGGAAGTAGATGTCACCGCCAACGCTCCGGCAAAAGCCGCACCAACAGAAGATGCACAACCGGCAATTTCATCTTCACATTGCACTGTGGTTACCCCCAAACTCTTGTGTTTGGAAAGTTCGTGCAATACATCCGTTGCGGGGGTGATGGGATATGAACCTAAGAACAAACGCATGCCGGCTTTCTCTGCCGCAGCAATGAAACCGTAAGCGGTAGCTTTGTTTCCCATGATATCCATATACTTACCCGGCTTCTTGGTCTTTGTTTCCACCTTATAGGTATGCGCCACCGAGGCATGGGTATTCGCTCCGTAATCGTAACCTGCTTGTATCACTTTGATATTTGCCTCTGCCACTGCGGGTTTCTTGGCGAATTTCTCACGCAACATAGCAAACGCTATTTCCAAATCACGATTGAACAGCCAACAAACCAATCCCAATGCAAACATATTTCGGCATTTAAGAACAGCCTTATTGTCCATTCCGGAATCCGCCAAACAATCCTTCACCATTTGCGAAATCGGAGCCGCAATCACATCATTCTTGATACCCAGTTCCTCTATCGGATTGTCGGTTGCAAAGGCTGCCTTTTCCAAATCTTTCGCTTGGAAACAGTCTGTGTCAATTATAATACAAGCCGTAGGTTTCGCATATTTATATTGTGTTTTGAGAGCGGCAGCATTCATCGCCACCAGCACGTCACACTGATCGCCGGGCGTATAGACACGTTCAGCTCCCACATGCACTTGAAATCCGGAGACTCCGGTCAACGAACCTTGCGGGGCACGGATATCCGCGGGATAATCAGGGAACGTACAGATGTCGTTTCCCACCGTAGCTGAAACAGTCGAAAAAATATTACCGGCCAACTGCATTCCATCTCCGGAGTCACCGGAAAAACGCACAACGACCTGATTCAAATCTTTCACTTCCATAGTTACAATTATTTATTGCAATGATTAATATCTCTTTTTACCATATAATGAGGTACAAATATCGCAAAGAAATATTGTAATGCAAAATATTTCTCTTGCAAAGAATGGCTTTTTACATAGAAAGCACTAACTTTGCATCACTCAAACAAGCCCCTGTAGTTCAATGGATAGAACTACGGTTTCCTAAACCGCCAATCCGGGTTCGATTCCCGGCGGGGGTACATTTAAGTCCCTTTCTCACCCCTCCCCCAAAGAGGGGTGATTTATTTATGCATCTCCTTCATCCTGCATGGCTTCATATATGCTGCCACAGAAGCGTTTCTTGACGTTTGACCGCGGTCAGCCATGTGTGTGACCGCAGTCGTCCATGCGTTTGACTGCGGTCGTCTATGTGTGTGACTGCGGTCACACATCAAAAGAGCGGTATCACCAATTGAAAAGAACATAAAAAAGGTGGTAACGCCATGACGCTACCACCTCGTATGTAAAATTAATTTTTACTTTACTTGTCGTCCTCTTTAATCTGCTTACCCATTGTCAAATAAGCAATAGGAGCAGCCAAGAAGATAGATGAACATGTACCGCCCACCACACCAAGAATCATGGCAAACGCAAAACTACGGATGCTGTCACCTCCAAGGAAGAAGATGCAGAGCAACACAACAAGCGTTGTCAATGAAGTATTGATGGTACGTGTCAAAGTAGTGTTCAAAGAGTCGTTAAACAGACGTTGACGGTCACGTTTCGGATACAAGCCTAAGAATTCACGGATACGGTCGAATACCACCACCTTATCGTTGATAGAGTAACCGATAGCTGTCAGGATAGCACCGATGAAAGTCTGGTCGATTTCCAATGAGAATGGAACCCAACCCCAACAAATAGAGTAGATACCCAAAATCAACAATGTATCAATGGTCAACGCTGCAACTGCACCTACAGAGAATGCCACGTTACGGAAACGCAACAAGATGTAGAGGAAGATAGCGATCAACGCCAACACCACTGAAAGGATAGCGCCATGAGTGATATCCTCAGCTACTGAAGGACCCACCTTTTCAGAACTGATGATAGAACCACCGGCACGTTCATCGCGGTTGATAAAGGTATTCAAATCAAGGTCTGAAGACAACAACTCACCACCTTTCAACACATTGAAGAGGGTTGTTTCGATTTCTGAATCCACTTCTGTTCCTTCTTCTTCAATACGGTAGTTGGTAGAGATACGTACTGTTTTGCCCTCTGTACCCAATGCAATCACTTGGACATTAGCGTCACCGAACTGGTTCTGCAACAATGTACGGACTGTTTCAGGTTGAACCTGCTTTTCGAACATTACCACGAAGTTGCGACCACCGGTAAAGTCGATACCCTTGCTCAAGCCACGAACGAACAAAGAAGCCACACTCACAAGAATCAATACGCCAAACACGGCAAACGATTTCTTGTACGCACTCATGAACTTATAATGTGTATCGCTCAAGAACTTACGTGAAACAGATGTTACGAAAGTCAATCCCATCCACTTTTCTTTACCCAGGAAGTATTCATAAACAATGCGTGTCAAGAATACAGCAGTAAAGAATGATACCAAGATACCGATGATCAATGTGGTAGCAAAACCACGAATCGGACCTGTACCGAAGTTGTACAGAATGATACCGGTAATGATAGAAGTCAAGTTAGAGTCAAAAATCGCAGAGAAGGCATTAGAATAACCGTCAGCCAAAGCTGCACGCACATTCTTTCCTGCACGCAATTCCTCTTTGGTACGCTCGTAAATCAACACGTTGGCATCCACAGCCATACCCAATGACAACACGATACCGGCAATACCGGACATGGTCAACGCAGCCTGGAATGAAGTCAAGATACCCAATGTGAAGAACAAGTTCAGAATCAAAGCACAGTTAGCCACCATACCCGGAATCAATCCATACATACCGCACATGTAAATCATCAAAAGAACAAATGCAATAATGAATGAAGTGATACCTTGTTCAATAGACTCTTGACCCAAAGAAGGACCCACCACTTGTTCAGACACGATGTGTGCAGGTGCCGGCATCTTACCGGTATTCAACACGTTCGCCAAGTCGCGAGTATCTTCCAATGTGAAGTTACCGGTAATTTGCGAAACTCCACCGGTGATTTCGTTTTGTACAGTCGGTGCACTATATACATAGCCATCCAACACGATAGCGATGCAACGCTTCTGATTCTTCTTGGTCAATGCAGCCCAACGACGAGCACCGTCAGAGTTCATTGTCATGCTGACACAAGGGCTACCATTTTGCTCGTAGTCATCTTTAGCTTGTGTTACCACGTCACCCTCCAATGGAGCGCGACCGCTACGTTCAGTCACTTTGATGGCATAAAGTTCAAAGATATCAGCCATGTTACCACTACCGATAGCCTTTACACCCCAATAAAGTTTCATGTCAGATGGCAAAACTTCTTTTGCCACTGCAGATGCAATGCAACGATTCACCTCAGCTGTGTCACGCCAGTTGGCATAACCCACAACACTTCCGGCATGTCCTTGTGCAAATTGAAGGACAGAAGCCAAAGGATGAGTCTTTCTCATCTGCTCGTCCGCAACAGGAGTAGCGGCATCCGCCACATCATTTCCCTTCAATGCGTCTGCCAAAC
>JAGBUF010000190.1 GCA_017630975.1 Paraprevotella sp.
TTCTATGATGTCAGAACTTGGACGCGAAACAGTTTCTGCATACGCAGCAGCCAAGGGAGGTTTGAAGATGCTTACACGCAACATTTGTTCTGAATACGGAGAATACAACATCCAATGTAACGGTATCGGCCCGGGTTACATCGCTACTCCACAAACCGCACCGCTTCGTGAACGTCAACCGGACGGCAGCCGCCATCCATTCGACAGTTTTATCGTAGCAAAGACACCTGCTGCACGTTGGGGAACTCCGGAAGATTTGCAAGGTCCTGCAGTATTCCTCGCTTCTGAAGCATCTAACTTCGTTAATGGTTTGGTACTGTATGTTGATGGCGGTATATTGGCATATATCGGCAAACAACCGAAATAAATTTATTCATAAACCTATGAAAAAAGACACTGTTTCAGTGTCTTTTTTCATTTAATCTTCTATCTGTTTCAAACTTTCCAGAAACGAAACACCAGTAATGGGATGTTTCAGATAGGGTGACAACTCCAACAATGGCTCCAACACAAAACGGCGTTCACACATCAAAGGATGGGGAATAGAAAGGTGTGCAACTCCCTCTTGAAAATGAAAATCTTCTTCAAGAACAAGGTCACCGTACAACAAGATATCAATATCCATTGTTCTATCAGAATAAACACCATTGACTGATTTAGAGACACGTCCTAACATCCGTTCCACCTCACGTGTAGTCTGAAAAATTTCACCTATTACTTTATCTGTGGAAAGTAGCAACACAACATTCAGGAAAGGATGGTCGGAAACAAACCCCCAAGGCGCAGTTTCATAAAAAGCGGAAAGGCCCTTTTGTAAGCCAATCCGCTCAGTAAGTATCTGCACTGCCTGAGATAACAATTCACGACGATTGCCTTGATTGCTACCCAGTCCTAAATATAAATCTCTTTTAGTCATTCAAGATGAGCATAGCATCGCCATAGGTTCCGAAACGATAACCCTCCTTCAATGCCTCCTTATATGCCTTCATCACAAAGTCATAACCTCCATAAGCAGATGTCAGCATGAGCAATGTGCTGTATGGCAAATAGAAATTAGCCACCATCGCATCTGCCACCTTGAAATCATATGGTGGGAAGATGAACTTATTGGTCCAACCACCAAACTCCTTCAAATGTCCATCCGTTCCTACAGCTGTTTCTATTACACGTTGTACTGTAGTACCTACTGCACACACCTTATGTCCACTATCTTTTGCTGCATTGACGATTCTACATGCATCAGCTCCAACAAACATTTCCTCACTATCAGTCTTATGTTTTGTCAAGTCCTCCACATCAATATCTCGGAAATTTCCCAATCCACAATGCATGGTAACATATGCAAAATCAATACCTTTTATTTCCATACGCTTCATCAATTCGCGAGAGAAATGCAGACCCGAAGCCGGAGCAGTAACCGCACCTTCATTCTTGGCAAAGATGCATTGGAATCGTTCCATATCGTCTTCTTCAGCCGGGCGTTTCACGATATGTTTGGGCAGTGGTGACTCGCCCAAAGCATACAAAGCTGCTTTGAACTCATCATGCGTACCATCAAAGAGGAATCTCAAGGTACGACCACGAGAAGTGGTATTATCGATTACCTCAGCCACCATAGAGTCGTCTTCACCAAAATAGAGTTTGTTTCCAATACGAATCTTACGCGCTGGATCCACCAAAACATCCCACAGACGAAGTTCTTCATTCAACTCCCTTAATAGGAACACTTCAATGCGAGCACCTGTCTTCTCTTTGTTTCCGTATAAACGAGCAGGAAATACTTTTGTGTCATTGAAGATAAACACATCCTTATCATCAAAATAATCAAGTATGTCCTTGAAATACTCGCGATGTTCAATCTCTTGACTCTTTTTGTGAAGTACCATCAAACGTGATTCATCACGATGCCGAGCAGGATATTGAGCAATCTGCTCTTCCGGCAACTTAAACTTAAACTGTGAAAGTTTCATTTGTTTTATTTTAAATATTATTATCCTCTATTTCTTGATTTTCCAACCATTCTGTAAATTGTTCCAATGAGAAACAATCCTCCACTTTAATCTCTCCAACCCGTGTGCGACGCAATGCTGTCAGATGAGCGCCACTATTCAGCGCCTCTCCTATATCCCTTGCCAAAGCGCGTATATATGTTCCTTTACTACAAACTACACGGATATCTATCTCCGTCGGAGAGTATTTCAACAATTCAATTTCATCAATGACCAATGTCTTAGCCTTCAATTCAACCTCCTGTCCCTTTCGTGCTAAATCATAGGCTCTCGCCCCATCCACCTTACAAGCAGAAAATACAGGCGGAACTTGTTGAATAGTTCCCACGAAATCCTTAAGAACATTCTCCACCAACTCCTGAGTAATATGTTCCGTAGGATACTCGGCATCTATTGGCTTCTCCAAATCGAAAGAA
>JAGBUF010000191.1 GCA_017630975.1 Paraprevotella sp.
CCCCATTTTTATATGATGTATACGATGTCCCATAGAAGTGTTGACGGACTTTGGGTCAATTAAGTAGATAGGGACCCTATCCGGAACATCATTCAATAAACCGGCTGCAGGATATACATTTAACGACGTTCCTATTACCACAAACACATCTGCTTGTAAGGTTTCTTCTACAGCGGTCTCTATCATGGGGACAGCCTCACCAAACCAAACAATATAAGGACGTAATTGCGTACCATCAGCCGCTAAATCTCCTATTTTTACCTCCCATTCCTCAGGAAGAAGTTGCTGTATATATGCTGGATTGTTTGGCTCGCTACTTGATGTCACTTTCATGAGTTCTCCATGCAAATGGATTACTTTTGAACTGCCTGCACGTTCATGCAGATCATCTACATTCTGCGTTATCACTGTCACATCAAAATCTTTCTCCAACGCAGCCAACAATACATGCCCTCTACAAGGTTGTACCATAGTCAACTGCTTACGTCTCTCATTATAGAATTGGGTCACCAACAGCGGATTACGCGCATACCCTTCAGGTGTAGCTACTTCCTCTACCGGATATTTGTCCCACAAGCCATTGGAATCCCTGAAAGTACTTAATCCACTCTCAGCCGACATTCCCGCCCCCGTCAATATTACTATTTTTTTCATCTATTTTAGGTTTTACCGTCAAAAATAATAAAAATAGACTGTCAGATACCAAAAACGTGAAATAATTCGTTTACCTTTGTAACTTTAGTATTCAACTTTTAAAACATAGAATAGAAATGGACAAAGTAAGTTATGCATTAGGTTTAGGTATTGGTCAACAACTGAAGAGCATGGGTGCAAACGATTTGTGTATTGACGATTTTGCACAGGCTATCAAGGACGTTATTGACAACAAAGAATTGGTGGTATCTCATCACGAAGCACAAAGCATCGTGACTAAATATTTCCAAGAAAAAGAAGCTGAGATGAATAAGGCAAAAGCTGAAAAAGGCAAACAAGCAAAAGCTGATGGTGAAAATTTCTTGAAAGAGAACGCACAGAAAGAAGGCGTAGTAACCACTGCTTCAGGTTTGCAATACATGATATTGAAAGAAGGTGAAGGAAAAAGTCCTAAAGCCACCGACAAAGTACGTTGTCACTACGAAGGTATGCTCATCGATGGTACATTGTTTGATAGCAGTTTGCAACGTGGTGAACCGGCAGATTTCCCATTGAATGGCGTTATCGCAGGTTGGACAGAAGGTTTGCAATTGATGAAAGAAGGTGCAAAATACCGTTTCTTTATCCCATATTTGTTAGGATATGGCGCCAATGGAGCAGGAAGTTCAATTCCTCCATACAGCACATTGATTTTTGATGTTGAATTAATTAAAGTACTTTAATCTAAATAATAAGAACAATGAAAAAAACAATTCTTTTCGCTGCTATCGCATCTGCAGCTATTTTCTCATCTTGTACCCCTTCTACTCCGAAGGCAAACATCAAGTCAGATGTAGACTCTTTGAGCTATTCTATCGGTATGTCCAACACACAAGGCTTGAAGGAATATTTGGTGGGACGTGTAGGTATTGACACTACTTACATGAGTGAATTTATCAAAGGTGTAAACGAAGCTGCCAATGCTGCAGACAACAAGAAAAAAGAGGCTTATTTCGCAGGTATTCAAATCGGTCAGCAAATCAGCCAACAAATGATGAAGGGTATCAATTACGAAGTGTTCGGTAATGATTCTACTCAAAGCATCAGCATGCAAAACTTTATGGCTGGTTTCGTGGCAGGTGTAACCGGTGAAAACGCATTGATGACCATGACCGAAGCCAATGAAATGGCACAAAGATTGGTACAAGAGTTGAAAGCCAAGACCATGGAAAAGAACTATGGTGAAAACAAAAAGGCCGGAGAAGCTTACTTAGACAGCATCGCCCAAACCGAAGGTATCCAAAAGTTGGATAACGGAGTATATTACAAAGTTTTGGTAGCCGGAAAAGGCGCTACTCCAGAAAGCAGTGACCGCGTTAAAGTTCACTATGAAGGAACTTTGATTGACGGAACTGTTTTTGATAGTTCTTACGAACGTAAAGAACCTGCTACTTTCGGTTGCACCCAAGTCATCCCGGGTTGGACCAACGCTTTGACTCACATGCCTGTAGGATCTACCTGGATGGTTTATATCCCACAAGACCAAGCTTATGGTGCACGTGAAGCAGGTAAAATCAAACCATTCTCTGCTTTGACTTTCAAGATTGAACTGTTGAGCATTGAGAAATAATTCAATACAGCGAATATGATTAAATTCTCTATCCTCCTTCTCGCATTATTGGCTTGCTTTGACGGTCAAGCCAAGATCAAGAAGAGTAAAAAAGCAAAAAAAGCCGAGGTGGTCAAGGTTGACACCTGTTCTGTAGACACCTTCAGTTATGCCATGGGAATGGCAAACACACAAGGACTAAAGAATTATGTCACATCACGTATGAATGTGAATGCAGCCTATATGGGCAACTTTGTTGAAGGATTCCATGCTGATTTGTCTGCGGAAGAACGAATGAAAATACTGGCCTTTGTTGCAGGATTACAGATTCGTCAACAAGTAGAAGAACAAGTCATTCCAAGCTTGAATAAGAGTATTACAGACAACGACACCACAGAGGTGATCAATAAAAAATTATTCTTGGAAGCATTCGGTAAAGCTCTATCAGGTGAAAAAACTGACTTCAGTATGGTTAAGGCAGAAGAGATTGCTAAAAAACAGATGCAATACTACACTGATGCCAACATGGAACGCAAGTATGGTGAAAACCGACGTGCAGGCGAAGAGTTTTTGAAAGCCAACGCCAAAAAACCAGGGGTGAAAACCTTAGACTGCGGTGTGCAATACAAAGTCCTTACAAAAGGAGAAGGAGAAATTCCAACAGCAACATCCAAAGTAAAGGTGAATTACGAAGGACGTTTGGTGGATGGCACCATATTTGACAGTTCATATGAACGCAAATCTCCAACCACATTCGGATGCAATCAAGTCATCAAAGGATGGACAGAGGCGCTCACACATATGCCTGTAGGTTCCAAATGGGAAATTTATATTCCACAGGAATTGGCCTACGGAGCACGTGAAGCAGGGAAGATCAAACCCTTGTCTGCCCTTATCTTTACTGTTGAATTATTGGAAATAGAGAAATAATCCACTTCCCCTTATAAAAAGACGCTAAAAAACACCTTTAGCGTCTTTTTTTTGTGCTTTTTGTCTACAGTTGTTAGAAAATACGCTATATTTGCTTACATAATGTTCAACCTTTAAATCAAAATATAATGGAAAAGATAGATAGTTTAGACAAAAAGATATTGGAGATTATTAGTGGCAACGCCCGCATCCCGTTCAAGGATGTTGCCGCTGTCTGTGGGGTATCACGCGCAGCCATCCACCAAAGGGTACAACGCCTGATTGATTTGGGGGTTATTGTCGGTTCCGGTTACAATGTTGACCCTAAGACATTAGGATATAGCACTTGTACATATGTGGGAATCATTCTGGAGAAAGGTTCAATGTATAAAGGTGTTGTAGAAGAACTCAACCTTATCCCGGAAGTAGTGGAATGCCATTTCACTACAGGTCCATATACAATGCTCGTCAAGTTGTATGCTTGCGACAATGCCCACTTGATGGAATTGCTGAACCAAAAACTACAAAGTATCTCCGGTGTGCTTTCAACAGAGACTTTGATTTCTTTGGAACAAAGCATCAACAAAGAAATACCTATCCTTAAATAATATGTACATATGAACACCGATATATTTAATTGGAACATTATCTACGAGCAAATACACTCTCACAGTCCTTCTTTATCACATCGTCCCGTCATCGGGATAACAGGTAATTTTGGCGATAAAGGATGTGAACTCGCAGAAGGTTACTACCAATCGGTGTTAAAGGCAGGCGGAATTCCCTTTATCATTCCACCATTTGAAGATATAGAGGCACTGCAGACCACCGTCAAACAAATTGACGGTCTGATTCTATCCGGGGGAGGTGACTTGAACCCTCTTTACATAGGAGAAGACCCCATTCCACAATTAGGTTCCATCAATCACAAGCGTGATTTGGCAGAACTGCTATTGGTCAGATTGGCATTCAACCGCCAACTTCCGATATTAGGCATTTGCCGAGGAATACAAATGCTTGCTGCAGCTTTAGGTGGAAGCATCTATCAAGACATTTACAGCCAATGTGAGTCAGGGGAACTTCTCAAACATAGTCAAAATTTAGACCGTTGCCATGCTTCGCACATGGTAAACATTTTCCCTGATAGTACGATCCTGTATCCTCGCTTCGGGGAGAAGCTGGCGGTCAATTCATTCCATCATCAAGCAGTCAAAACCACCGGTCCGCATCTTCGGGTCTGCGCAACATCATCTGACGGTATTATTGAGGCAGTAGAATCCTCAGAGCACAAATCAATATTGGGAGTACAATGGCATCCGGAATGTTTTATCCTGAATCAGGACAATTGCATGATACCCATTTTCCAATGGTTGGTTAAGGAAGCGGACTGCTATCACCAAGCAAAAGAGCTGCACCGCAGCATCCTGACGCTCGACAGCCATTGCGACACACCCATGCACTTCCATAAAAACATCCATTTCCACCAACGTGACCCTCACGTTTTGGTAGACCTCCACAAAATGGATGAAGGACATTTGGACGCCACTATTATGGTGGCCTATCTGGAACAAAAGGAACGCACAGAAAAGGCGCTCAAGAATGCAACAGACAAAGCTGATCATATCCTAACACAAATAGAAGATATGGTGAGAGAAAACCAGCAAGCGATAGGATTGGCACATACGGCAACAGAACTATGGCAATTGAAGCAAGAGGGTAAAAAAGGGCTTATGATGGGAATCGAAAACGGCTATGCCATCGGAAAAGACCTCTCACTACTTCAACATTTCCGCGATAGGGGTATCGTATATATGACTCTTTGCCATAATGGCGACAATGATATCTGCGATTCAGCAAAAGGAGAGAACGAGCATGGCGGATTGAGTGATTTCGGATATAAGGTTGTAAAAGAAATGAATGATTTAGGCATCGTTATAGACCTTTCACACGCCTCAGAGAAGAGTTTCTACGATGTATTGGCTACTAGTCGCGTACCTGTAGTCTGCTCACATTCCTCCAGTCGTTCGCTCTGCGATGTCCCCCGCAACCTCACAGACGAACAAATGAAAGCACTGGCTGAAAAAGGAGGTGTAGCACAAGTAACCTTATACAATGGATTCTTAAAAAAGGAAGGACAAGCTACTATTACAGACGTAATGGAACATCTTGAACACATGATAGAGGTGATGGGAATCGACCATGTGGGCATAGGCACTGATTTTGATGGAGACGGTGGTGTCCCCGGCTGCGCATCTGCCTCTGAATTGATAAACATCACACGCATGTTGCTAAAAAAGAATTATGACAAGGAATCCATTGCCAAAATATGGAGCGGAAATTTCTTGAGAGTCATACAAACAGTACAAGATCATAGCATCAAATAAACACAAGAAAATGAAACAGACAATAAAGACAGCTATACACTATACCTTGTTCTTATTCGTTTGCAGTATGTGCATTACCTGCAGCAATAAATCCAACTCTGGAAAGAAAGTAAATGCCAATATGACAATGGCTGTTGCTCCTCTATTCAATGCAGATAGTGCCTATTCATTCATTGCGGAACAATGCCTTTTCGGTCCACGTGTACCCAATAGCGAAGCACACCGAAAATGCGGAGACTATTTGGTCAATAAATTCAAAAGTTATGGGGCAACAGTTGTTGAACAGAAAACCAATCTGAAAGCTTTCGACGGCACAATACTTGATGCACGTAATATCATAGCATCATTCAATCCTCAACATGAAGTGCGTTATCTGATTTGCGGTCATTGGGATAGTCGTCCGTGGGCAGACAACGACCCAGACCCTGCTAACTGGGGCAAGCCGGTCATGGGAGCCAACGATGGTGCAAGTGGTGTGGGGGTAATGCTTGAATTGGCAAGAGCCATTCAATCGCAACCAATGAACATCGGGATAGACTTGATTTGTTTTGATGCAGAAGACTACGGAGTTCCACAATGGGAGAATCGCTATGAGGATACATCCTCCTCATGGTGTCTTGGTTCACAATATTGGTCGTCCTACCCACATTACTATGGATATCGCGCTCGTTATGGCATCCTATTGGACATGGTTGGAGGCATGGGATGCACTTTCTCAAAAGAAGGATATTCTACCCACTATGCGCCACAAATTGTGGACCTTGTATGGAAAACGGCTGCACAATTAGGTTACGGACAGTTCTTCCCACGTCGTAACGGGGGGTATATCACAGATGACCATGTCCCCGTAAATGAGACACTCCGAGTACCATGTATCAATATCGTTCCTTATTTCACAGATGGACCGTCAAATTTCGGACCTACATGGCACACGGTCAAGGATAATATCAATCATATTGACAAGAATGTATTAAAAGCAGTAGGGCAAACTGTTTTACAAGTGATATACAACGAAAATCTATAAAAACATGAATACGATCAATACACTTCAGGATGAAATCATTGAAGAATTCAACGATTTTGACGATTGGATGGACAAATATCAACTTTTGATTGATTTGGGGAGCGAACAACCTTCACTCCCCGAAGAATACAAAAACGACCAGAATTTAATTGACGGTTGTCAAAGTCGTGTATGGCTACAAGCCGATTATCGCGATGGAATAGTCTATTTTCAAGCTGAAAGCGATGCTTTAATCGTAAAAGGTATCGTCAGTCTACTGGTAAAGGTGCTGAATGGTCATAGCCCACAAGACATCATCGATGCAGATCTCTATTTTATTGAACGCATCGGGCTGAAAGAGCATTTATCCCCCACTCGCAGCAATGGATTGGTTGCTATGTTGAAACAAATGAAGATGTATGCTTTAGCGTTCAAAGCTAAAGAAAGTTGATTCTACACTAATATTTGCGTCGCTTTAGTGGTCAGCATCTCGTTGGGTACAGCCTCTTGTATCTCTCGAACGAGCATGTTGATTACTTTGTGTCGTATAAAATTTTCGTGGGTCAACATGATGATTTTTCTCGTCGGACATGGAACGGCAAAGGGTCTGACCAATTCTACTTGCTTCTCGCACATCTGATGTACAGCGAGTGCCGGAATGAATGTAGCTCCCCTTCCACTTTCCACCATACGCATGAACGTTTCCAAACTTCCCAATCTGTACTTTTCTTGACTGGAACGTGCACTCTTCAATTGACAAAATTTCAAAAATTGGTCACGAAAACAATGTCCTTCATCC